>JAJDDG010000011.1 GCA_029260435.1 Phycisphaerales bacterium
TCAGGTGGCAGAGCTGAAAAACAACCCACCCTTGCGGGTGGGCTGCGGTGTGAATCAAGGTTGTTTGTCGTCGCTCAGCGCTTGCGCCGGATGGCGATGAAGCCAGCGAGCCCCGCGAGGGCGTAGGTGCCCGGTGCGGGGATGATGGCGAGCCCGACGGAGCCTTCGCCACCGAAGCCGGAGCCGAGGATGGAGATCGGTGAGAAGGAGGCATCGGCGGTGTTGATGGAGCCGAGGTTGAGCGAGTCGTCCACGTCGTTGTACCAGGCCTGGTAGAGGGTGCCGCCGAAGAACTCCCCGCCGAGGTTGCCGACGCGGATACCTTCGGCGATGAACGCGCCGGTGGGATCGGGTGCTGCGGTGCGGTCGATGTCCCAGAGTCTGTTGGGGTTGCCGCGAGAGAGCCCGAAGAGTGTGTCGGTTGCGGCGTCGTAGCCCGTCCCCTGGATGCCGGCGGTGGAGATGCCGCCGAGGAGGCCGGTCGCGCCGACGATGGACTGCGAAAGCCCTGCGATGTTGATGGTGACGAGATCGACATCGGTGTTCCCGTCGCCTCCCTGGAAGCCGTAGAGTTGTCCGTTGATGAATGTCAGTGAGGGTGTTTTGCGATTGAGAAACGTGCCGACGGGGTTGAGTGCGGGCGCGGTGGTGGGGTTGTCGATTGTGTACAGGGTGTAGAGCCCGGATGAAACATCCACTTCGGGTGAGGATGCGTAGATCGTTCCGTCGGGCGCGACTGCCATCGATGTGACATTGTCGGACAGGGCGAACTGTTGTGTCGCCCCGTTCTCGTGGACGAACAACTGGTTCTCGTGCGAGGCAAGGAAGATCGGGCTCGCGTGCGCGGATGAGGCGCAGATAGCGAGCGCAATCACGGATTGATATCGGTTCATGACAAACTCCTCCTGTGCGCGATGATGGGTGGAAGCTGACAGACGCCTCCCGGAATCCCTTGCGCGTGCAGATCCTTGATACGGGATCCGGGGTAGGAATACAAGGGAAAAAAAGCGTTATCGGAGGGTGGGCGGCTTTGGGCCTCGATAAGGCGGTGGATATCGGTCAGCCTGTGAGCGGTGCTTGTTCGCGGTCATGGGGTGTCGGGTGCGGGGTCGGGCTCGGGGATGTCGCCGGCGTGCCAGAAGTAGAGGAGGGCGTAGCGGATGTCCTGCCCGATGAGGAGTATGCACGGCAGGACGATGAGGATGATGAAGGTCGCGGAGATGAGCCCGCCCGAGATGGTGATCGCCATGGGGATCAGGAAGCGCGCCTGGAAAGACTGTTCGAGCATGAGGGGCGTCAGCCCGAGGACGGTGGTGATGGTGGTGAGAAGGATCGGGCGGATGCGCGCGAGGCCGGCTTCGATCGCGGCCTCGCGTATCGCGAGCCCCTCGGTGCGTTTGTGGTTGAAGAACTCGACATAGATAAGCGAGTCGTTGACCACGACGCCCGCGAGCGCGATGAACCCGATCAGCGAGAGGAAGGTGAGGTCGAAGCCGAGGGCGAGGTGACCCCAGACCATGCCGATGAACGAAAAGGGGACGGCGAGGAGGACGACGAGCGGCTGGGTGTAGCTCTGGAAGAGCCAGGTGAGCACGACATAGATGAGCCCGCAGGCGGCGAGCATGCCGATGGGCAGTGTGCGGAAGGAATCGGCGAAGTCTTTCTGTCTGCCCCGCGCGATGATCTCGACGCCCGGGTGTGCCGCGAGGATTTTGTCCAGCTCGGGCTGGAACTCTTCCATGATCTGTTCGGCGTTGGCGATGGACTCGATGACATCGGCCTGTACGGAGATCGCGCGTTTCCGGTCGAGCTTGGTGATCGATGCATAGCTCGGCGCCTCGGTGATCTCGACGACCTCGGCGATCGGGATGGGCGTTGCGTCCGGGGTGAACACGAACAGCGATTCGAGTGTGGCGATGGAGCGCCGGTCTTCGCGGGGGATGGTGACGCGGACATCGACATCTTCCTGCACGCCCGCGAAGGTGTGGGCTTCGAGACCGAAGACTGCGGCGCGGACCTGGCGGGCGATGGATTCGGGGGTGAAGCCCAGTTCGTCTGCGCCGGGGCGGAGTGCGAAACGGAGTTCACGCTTGCCTGTGTCGTTGTCGTCTGCGATATCGCGGACCGCCGGGAACTTGGCAAGGGCGGCTTTCATGTCGTTGACCGATGCCATGATGGTCTCGGCGGAGGGGCCGACGACGGTGAGATTGATCGCCGGGCCTTCCGGCCCGCCCGCGATCTCGGCGATGCGGAGGCTCTTGACGGTGGGGAGTTCGCCGATGTCCTCGCGGATGGCTTCGATGATCTGTCCTGAGGAGCGGTCGCGTTGTTCGACGGGGACGAGTTCGAGGACGAGCTGCCCGACGTGCGACTGTTCGGAGTTGGAATCGCCTTCCAGGGATGAGTACTGCCCGGCGATGGCCCATGTCGCGGAGACCTCGGGCTGGGCCATGGAGATCCGCTCGATCTTCTTGACGATGCGGTCTGTTTCGTCGATGGGTGTGCCGACGGGCATGGTGAGCGCGACGTTGATCGTCTCGGAGTCCGAGGAGGGGAAGAGGTTGAACGCGACGCGTCCGCCCGCCACCATCCCGGCAGAGATAATGATGAGCGCGATCGCGAACGCGAAAGTGGGGTAGCGGTTGCGGATGGCGAAGGGCAGCACGCGGGAGTAGATGCGCGTGATGAACTTCTGGAACAGCGCGTCGCGGGCCGTATCGAACCGGGCCTCGATGTGCGAGAGCCACCCGGCTCGTTCGCCCTCACGGGAGTCGTTCGCCTTGAGCGAGTGCGCCATGTGGGATGGGAGGATAAAGAGCGCCTCGATGAGCGAGACGGCGAGAGCGACGGTGACGACGTAGGGCAGCACCTGGATGAGGTCGCCGATGCGCCCTTCGACGAGTGAGAGCGGGAAGAAGGCGCAGATCGTGGTGAGGACGGTGGCGACGACGGGCCATGCGACGATGTTGGTGCCGTTGATCGCGGCGTCGCGCGCAGACTCGCCCTGTTCGTGTCGGGCGGTGATGTTCTCGGCGACAACAATCGCGTCATCGACGAGGAGCCCGAGCACGATGATGAGCCCGAACATGGACAGGAGGTTGAGCGAGAGCCCGAGGAAGTGCATCGCGGCGAGTGTGGCGAGCAGCGAGACGACCAGCCCGATGGCGACCCAGAATGCGACACGCGCGTTGAGCAGCACGACGAGTGTGATGAGCACGAGGAAGCCGCCCCACATGGCGTTGCGCGTGAGCAGGTCGAGCCTGCCGACGATGAATCTTGCGAGATCCGTGGTGATCGCGAGTTCGCCCGGCGCGGGTGGTTTCGAAGCGCCGAGCATGAACGCCTGCATGCGTGGCGAGGCTGGCTGAGATTTATCGTGGGCGGTGAGGAGCTTGAAGCGTTCGCCCCACGTGGGTTCGAACTCCTTGCCCGTGCGTCCGGCTACGTATGCCTTGACCATCTCGGCCATCGAGACGGCGTCCTGATCGCCGATTTTGAACACGGTCAGGGAGACGGCGGGCTTGCCGTTCAGGCGGACGCGGAGGTCGGTGTCTGCGAAGCCGGGTGTGACGGTGGCGATATCGCCCACGCGGATAACCTGCCCGCCCGAGCCGGCTTTCACGACGATGTCGCGGATCTGGCTGGCGTTTTCTTCTGCGCCGATCGTACGCACGGCGATGTTGGCGGTCGAGGATTTCACGGAGCCGGCGGGCAGTTCGGTCATCGCCTGTCGGATGCGGTCGGCGATCGCGGGCAGGGAGAGCTTATGCTCGATGAGGACGGCGGGCGAGACCTCGACGGAGATCTCGTTTGTCCGATAGCCCGACGCGCTGACGCGCCCCATGCCGGGGAGAGTTCGCAGGTCGTCACGCAGGTCGAGGATGGCGCGTTTCATTGTGCGCTCGTCGGCGTCGCCGAAGATCGAGACGTTGATCGTGGGGAAGGCGGGGTCGAACTGGGCGGTGGTGATGCGCTCGACCTCGGGCGGCAGGTCCTGGAGCGCGTCCATCTCGCTCTGGACATCGAAGACAACTTTGGTGATATCGACGTCAGTCTCGAACTCGACGTTGATCGAGCACATCCCTTCGCGGATGGTTGTGTTGACTTCTTTGACGTCGTCGAGATCGGCGACGCGGTCCTCGATTTTCCGTGCGAGCGAGGACTCGACCTCGTCGGGCGAGGCGCCGGGGTAGGGCGCGGTGATCGTGACGGTCTCTGGGCGGATCTCTGGGAAGAACTCGCGGCGGAGCCCGACGCCGAAGACCAACCCCGCGCCGATGATCGCGAACATCACAAGGTTCGCGATGACTGGGCGCTTGACTCCGAAAGCGGCGATGCTCATTCTCTCGCCCCTTCATCCTCCACGCTCTTTTTACCCTCTACTCCATCTACATCACCTTCGGCTCCCGAGTTTTCACCCGCTTCGAGCGACTGCACAAGGATCCCCGAGACAATCTCGTCGAGGTTGGAGGTGATCACGGCGTCGCCCGGCTCGAGCCCGGAGACAACCGCGGCCCACTGGGTTTCGTGCTCGTCGAGTTCGGGGTGGTCATTGTTGACGTAGAAGGCGATGGTGACATCGCGCGGCTCGGCGCGGCTGGTTTCTTTGTTGATCACAAAAACGCGGTCGTTATCGATGGCGCTGCGCGGCACGAGCGAGGCGGTTTCGATTGTCGAGGAGCGGACACGTGCGCGGACGAACTGCCCGGGCAGGAGGAGGCGGCGTGAGGCGTCCTGCTCGATCTCGATAAACACGGTGATCGTGCGGGTCGCGGGGTCCGCCTGTGGTGAGAGGCGGGCGACGCGCGACTCGGTCATCGTGGCGTTCGCGGAGGTCGGGGTGATCTGCGCGATCGCGCCGACCGCGATTTCTGTCGCGGCGGACGCGGGGATGCGCACCGGGATTTCCAGATGATTGGGATCGACGATCCGCAGGAGCGTCTGCCCCGCGTTCACGCGCTCGCCCGTGTCGGCGGAGACAAACTCAATCACACCCGCGAACGGGGCGCGGATGGAGCAGCGCCGGACATTGAGCTCGGCGATATCGCGGTCGGCGTGCGCACCAGTAAGGTTCGATCGCAGCAGGGCGCGCCGGGAGGGGATCGATCGGCGGCGCTCCTGCAAGGCTTCTTCGGAGCCGCGGGCGCCAGCGAGCTGGCGGCGGAGCCGCTCGACTTCTGCTTCCGATGAAGCGCCGACCTTGCGTGCTTCGACAAGCTGATCGATCTCCCACCGGAGGAGGTCGACGGATTCGCGGGCGAAGGTGATCTGCTCGTCGAGCGATTCGGTCTCGGTGTCCAGCGCGTCGAGGTTGGCCTCGATCGCGCCGATCGCTGCGTGCGCCTGGGCGAGGCGGGCGTCGTAATCGCTCGCGTCCAGGGTGAGGATCAGTTGATCTTTCTCGACCGCGGCGCCCGAGCGGAGCCATGCCGGGCGCTCGAGGACGACCGCGGTGATCTCGGCGGCGATATCTGCGGCGTTGATCGGGTCCACCGAGGCGTAGCCGACCCACCAGCGCGGGATCTCGGCGGGCGTCGCGGTGACGGTGCGGACGGGTCTCGGGCGGGCGGTGCTCTCGACCTGCTCCGCTGAGGGGCGGGAGTTCTTGAGCGCGTTAAAAATGACGAGCGCGACAGCGATAAACGCGAGTGAGACGCCAGCGCGCACGAAAAATCTCAGGAGGCGAGCGCGGGGCTTGCTGGTGGATGGTTGCATGGTGGTGGTCCGTCCCGGAGTGGGGACGACCAGTGTACCGGGCTGCCCGCTTGTTTCTCCGATTGGAGAGGATGCGGGGTGGGCTTCGTCTTCGGGTGGGGCGGCGGTTGGGTCTGGACGCACGATCATCGGATGCTGGTCGCTCGGGGACAGCAGCCGGTTCGTTCGCGGGGGCTGAAAGGTTCCGACGTCGGGGTGCTACACGGCGCTCGGGGCGAGCAGGTCGTCGGAGATGTCGGCGATCGCGGCGTACATCGCTCGGGCGGCACCGACGAGTTGGTCCGATTCGGCATCGGTGAATGCGCACCGGGCGGTGTCGGCGATGAACTGCCCCCAGTACTCGCGCTGGTTGTCCGCGTAGGGATCGAGATACCTGAGGCCCGGGCCGGGCTTGAGCTGGTAGGCCTTGGCGGCTGCCATCGCGATGTACTTCGAGCCGTTGTTCGAGCCTTCGAGGACATAGTGGAAACCGAGCAGCGCAAGAGGAGAGGCGCTCGCGGTTTCGGTGATGGTGTCGAGCAGGCGCTGCGTCGCGGGCAGGGCGGCGATTGATGCCGGGTCCACACCGAAGTGCTTGAGGTCTTCGAGGAGGTAGGGCTCCTGGAACTGGTAGCCCTTGATGATTGTTGCGAGTTGAGTGACGTTCGCCTGGGCTGCGCGGATCGCGGTTTCGAGGGTCTTATGGACAAGGAAGAGCTGCGCGAGGTGGGCCGCGAAGAGCTCCTGCGGGAGTTCGCCTTTCATGAGGCGACGCTGGAGTTCGTGTTTTTCGGCGCTGTCGTGGAGATCCTGCGTTTCAGCTTTGAGGCGCTGCATGATGACGGGGCGATCGCTGGACATGGCGGGGAAACTCCGAATGGGGGCGCGGGAGGGTGCGCGGAATCAGTACGCGAGCCACGCGGCGGCGGCGGGAATCGCGAGCCAGAGGATCCCCTTGATAGCGAAGAAGACGAACGCCAGGACGCCGAACTTCTTGATGAACATCTTCATCTACACGCATCTCCCAATTGAGACTCAGTCTCCGCCGAATAGATGCTATCGGGTAGACAATGGGGTTGTCAACGAAAGCCGGATAGACGCCTCCGGATTGTGGACAACGTATTGGGCTACTCCTTTATGGGAGATGCACCCGGCGAGGCGGGTTGTGTGGGTGGGCAGGTGGGTGGTGGGTGGGGGGTTAGCAGGGATCGCCGAGTCGGAAGAGGACAAACGAGATGTCGTTCACATCGACCACACCATCTCCATTTGCATCGCCATCGACGGTGCCGGGAGTGCCGGACTCGCCGAGACGGAAGAGGACATAGGAGATGTCGTTGACATCCACCGATGCGTCGCCGTTGGAATCGCCGTCGCACGCGGGGAGCGGGATGGTTCGGAGTGAGACGTCGTCCCAGAGCACGACCACGCCGTCCGCGTTGTTGCCGCCGAGCCAGATCGAGATCGGGTTTCCCAGCTGAGGATCACTCGCCAGGGCGTCGTATGTGAACTCGACGAATTCCCATGTCCCTGGTGCAGGCGTGACCGGTGTGCTTGCCGAGATTAGGTTGCTGGGTGCGGCGAGGCGGATGGTGTAAGTCGAGAACGGATACACCGCACGACGGCCGACCCAGACAGAGAGTATGTACCGCTTGTTTGCTTCGAGAAGTGCAAGGTTGTCCTGACGCATCCAAGGCGTTCCACTGTATGCATCCGCAGCGTAGGCGACGTTTGTACCGGAGATGGCACCCGGCGTGATCACCCCGGGTGTGTAATGCACGATGCCTGCGTTGCCCGCAGTCGCAGCCACCCAACCAATCGCGCTGCGCTGCGACGTCCCTTCGGCGAGTATGTCGG
>JAJDDG010000012.1 GCA_029260435.1 Phycisphaerales bacterium
CCCGCGCTCTTCGCATCGCTATGCCCGAACGCCCTGAACAGCCGATCGAGAAAAACCTGCGCCTCCCCCTTCTCATCCCCCTCAATATGCTTCCCGACCCACGCTACAAAATCTACAAGCCGCTGTTTGCGATCTTCATCAGGCATCCCGACAGCATACCGCCGCATGCAGCACCACACCCGCCATGTGCCACCGCTTGTCTGCGCAGTAGGGTGCCGTGGTATACGCCGCAGGCGTAAACCACGCCCTTCAAACTCCGGGTGCCACACCTTGATCCGCAGGACAAGGCGTGTGGCAGTAAAATGATCCGGTGGCATGCTCACGCGCAGCGCGAGCATGTCTCCTCCCTTCCTCATAAAAACGCGACGCGCAGCGTCGCCTGAAAAACAACTCTTCTCTTCCCGATGCCTGATCCCCGGTGCCTGATGCCTTCTTCTCTTCCTGATGCCTATCCCATCCTCGCCCACGCCCGCACCGGAAAACTCCCGCACCCCTCCACCTTCACCGGGGCCGCCGTAAACCGAAACCGCTTGCCATGCAGCGCACCGAGCCCGCGCAGGTTCTCGACTATCGAAATATCCGCGCCGAGCAGCACCGAATGCACCGGCCGCCCCTTGTCCGAAAAATCATCCGCGTTCAATGTATCCACGCCGTACAAAACCGCCCCGCGCTCAACCAACAGCCGCGCCGCGTCCCCGGTTAAAAACGGATGCACTCCCGCGCGATACCGCTCCTCCTCCCACAGCGCATCCCACTCCGTCCACATCAACACCGCCTTCCCTTCTATATCAACCCCGTCAAACAAATCGATACCCATCGCAAAACCATCCGGCGCGATCTCCCCTCCGCCCCGCGCATCGACCACTACTCCTTCAAGATCCGCTGTCCGTTCGAGCGGAAAATCCCACGCCCCGCGCATCCCGTCATACCTGTGGAACGGGCAGTCGATATACGTCCCCGAGTTCTGCACCACCCGCGCTGCCGCGATCTGAAAACTCACCCCCTCCGAATAATTCGCCGCGCTATCTTTGCGCGTCCACACATCGCGCACCTCAACCGGCGCAAGCCGCGGGTCCGTCACCAGCCCATCGCACAGATTCCAGCTCAGATCAATCAGCTTCCGATTCGTCGATGCAGACATCGAACCACTGTACGCCACGCGCACTCTGCGACCGTTTCGAACCAAATCCGACCTGCAATTCCGCAACACACCCACCCCGCGCGCACCGAACCCGCAGCTCATCGAGTAGATCACATGAATAATGCGCACATCACCCAGTGCGCAACCACCGAACCCCTGCATGTTCGCGCACGATCGCCGCATGTTCCAGAACAATCCGCACACTTTCGTGCGCGCAAACAAAATACATCGCGCAAAAAAAGGACCGTCGATCGAGAGCTCCGATTCTCGACCGACGGCGTGCCACGCGCTGTTCAGCGCGGAGTAAACTGCATGTAGTCCCACACCCCATTCGTTCGGGCATTCGCCCGCACACTACTAGCGTACGCATCCCGTCGCCGCCGTCAACGCCCCCAGAGGGTTCACTCTAAAAAATTCGTATCTCATTGATACACAACACCTTACGATATGGCTAACACCCCCCCGAATCATGGGTCTCTCGTCGAAGTCGGGCTCGGAATCGTCGTCCGTCAGTATACAAACATAACCCGGACAAATCCACCTGTCGCCCCCCATCACCCACCCACCCACCAGATCCTGATTACCAAGCGCCCCACCCATACCGTATTTGGGGGGTACTGGGAGCTGCCCGGTGGAAAACTCGACCCGGGCGAGGCCATAGATGACTGTGTGGCGCGCGAACTATTCGAGGAGGTCGGCATCAAGGTGCGGGTGATAGGCGCACTCCCCGAGGTGGTCCACCGATACGACCACGCCCATGTCCGACTCCACCCCCGCCTGTGCGCACTGACTCCGGACTCTCCGGATCCCCAGCCGCTGCATGTCGATCGCTTCGAATGGTGCGCACTGGACCAGCTGGTGGAGTACGAGTTCCCGCCCGCCAACAACGCGATCATCGACGCCCTGCGCGCGCACCTGGCCTAGTATCCCCCCCACTGTTCAGGACAGATCGATGAGTTCGGAGAAGCGCAAGTGACGCAGCCGCTGCATGTTGTGACCGGAGCACTCGGGTACACGGGTCGATCGCTTACCGAACAACTGCTCGCCCGCGGCGACACCGTGCGCACCCTCACAAACTCCCCCGATCGTCCGAACCCGTTCGGCGACGATCTGGAAATCCACCCGCTCGCATTTCACGATCCCGACCAGCTCGAAAATAGTCTGGGCGGCGTCGATACGTTGTTCAATACATACTGGGTGCGGTTCAATCACAAGTTGTTTACGTTCGAGCAGGCTGTCGCGAATACAAAATTGCTATTCGCGGCTGCCGAGCGTGCGGGTGTTCGGCGGATTGTGCATGTGAGCATTCTGCATGCCGATCAGGCAGATGACCTCGGGTACTACAACGGCAAGCACGAGCTAGAGGACACACTGCGCGGGCTCGGCGTTGACTATGCGATTGTTCGCCCGGGCGTGCTCTTCGGGCGTGGGGATATTCTCGTGAACAACATCGCGTGGGCGCTGCG
>JAJDDG010000013.1 GCA_029260435.1 Phycisphaerales bacterium
CTCGGCTCGATGCCAGAAGCACCCAACCGGGATCGCAAAGAGTAACTGACACCGCCGGTTCGTCAAGCACGCCCACCACACCCGTGAGCCCGGATGCCCTATCCGTAGCAGTATCGCGGGCGGGGGGGTATCTTGGCGATATGCCCGAGACAATCGCCGAATACCCCAACCTGAGAGTCTTTTCGCATCCCCTGATCCACCACAAGCTGTCATATGCGCGGGTGGCGGGCACAAGCTTCCGGGCCTTCCGGGCCTTGTTAACCCAGATCGCGGGGCTGATGGTGTACGAGGTCACACGCAGTTTCCCCGTTCAGGACGTCCAAATCGAGACACCGCTCGAAAGCATGGTCGCCCAGCGGATTGCCGTGAAAATCACCGTCTGCCCCGTCCTCCGCGCCGGGCTCGGCATGACCGAGGGCGTGCTCGACATCATGCCCGAGGCCCGCGTCGGGCACATCGGGCTCGTCCGCGATGAAAAAACCCTTCAGCCCGTCACCTACATGAGCAAACTCCCCAAAGACCTCGACGCCGGGCCTGTCATCCTTATAGACCCGATGCTCGCCACAGGAGGCTCTGCCTCCAAAGCGATCTCGCTATTAAAGGATGCAGGAGCGAAAGACGTCCACATGATCTGTCTCGTCGCCGCTCCCGAGGGTGTGCAGAAAATGCAAGACGACCACCCGGATGTCATCGTCTACGCCGCCGCCCTCGACCGCGAGTTGGATGAGAACGGTTACATCCACCCGGGGCTTGGCGACGCCGGCGACCGAGTCTTCGGCACCCTGTAACGAAGCACCTTGCGCGAGGGCGCGCGATGCGCTACCATGCGCACCGAACCGAGACCGAGAGAGAAACGCCTTGTCCAAAGCCAACGCCAAACCACAGACACTCAAGCCCGCGCACAAGCTGAGTAATCCCGAGATGCGCATCTACGTCGGCGATTGCCGCGATGTCATACCGAAGCTCCCCGAATATGCCAAAGGCGCACCCGAGAAAGGTGCAGCGGGGTGGGGCAGGGGAGGGGTTGACTTGATCTTCGCCGACCCACCCTTCAACTGGAACCGCGCCTACGACCAGTGGGACGACAACATGCACCGTGAGGATTACGTCGAGTTCACCTACCAGTGGCTCGACCTGTGCATCAACTGCCTCGCGCCGCGCGGCTCCATCTGGGTCAATATCCCCGACGACACCGCCGCCGAGATCGTCATGCACCTGAAAAAGCGCGGGCTCACGATGATCAACTGGTGCATCTGGCACTACCGCTTCGGGCAAAATATCCGCCATCGATTCATCAGCTCCAAGGTGCATGCGCTGTACTTCTGCAAAGACCCATTCAATAGAACCTTCAACGAAGAAGAAATCCTCGAACCCTCCGACCGCGCAACCACCTACGCCGACAAGCGAACATTCAATAAGAAGGAAGGCACGCAGGGCAAGCGCCTCCCGATGGACGTCTGGTACGGCAAGTGGTGGGGGCGCATCCAGGGCAACAACAAAGAACGCCGTCCCGCCCACGACAACCAGATCCCCGAGGTCTACCTCGAGCGCGTTATCCGAGCTTGCTCGAACGAGGGCGACCTCGTCATGGACCCGTTCCTTGGCTCGGGCACCACCTGCACCGTCGCCCACGAACTCGGGCGCAAATCTATCGGCATCGAGTACAGCGCACAGAACGCAAAGTCCTGCTTCGAGCGCATCAAGAACGGCTGTATACGAATCGAGAAAGACAACCCGACGGTCCACGTCAACCCGCTCTTCGTTAGACGCGGCGCAACGCCGAGCGCGGGCGAGTAACCGTTCTTACTGCAGATTCACCGGCATCACGACGTACAAGAAGTCAGGCCCAGCCTTGATCAAGCCCGGCTTGTTCGCCGACTTCATCTCGATCAGGATCTGCTTGTCCGGGATGATCTTCAGCGCCTCGGAAATGAACTGCGGGTTGAAACCGATCTCGATGTCATCGCCCTCGTACCCCGCGATTTCCACGTCGATGTTCGCCTCGCCCGCCTCGGGCGCTCGCGACTTCAGCGTGAGCGTCGAGTTGCCCTTGTCGAAGTGCATCCGCACGCCGCGCGACTCCTCATTCGTCAAGAGTGATGCCCGGCGCACCGCAGACGCGAGCAGTTCAACGTCAAACGTAGCTTTCTTGTCCTGATCCTTGGGGATCACATCCTCGTAAGGCGGGAACGTCCCCTCGACCAGACGCGAAGCGAGCACCGTCTCCGGCGCATCGTCCCCACCGGCGTACGCAATCACAATCTGATTTGCAGTCACCGCGATCCGCACGTTTGCCGCCGGATCATCGATCAGCCTTCCGGCAACAGTGAGCGCCTTGGTCGGCACAATACAACTCGACCCCTCGCCGCCCGATGTCTCAGACGCCCCGCGCGCAAGCGCCAGCCGGCGCCCGTCCGTCGCAACCATCTCGATCTTTTTCCCGGCGCGCTTCAGCAGCACACCGTTGATCGCATACCGCGAGTTCTCGCGCGCCGTCGAGAAGACAGTGCGCGTGATGAGCGTGCCGAGCGTATCCGCGCTGAGCGCAAAGATGTCCGCACCAGAATCATCCGTCGGGAACTCGGGGATCTTCGGGAAGTCGCCCGCGTTCGGCCCGTACACCGTGTACTTCGAATGGCTCGCCGTGATCACACACGAATCATCCTTGGCGCTGAGCGTCAGCGTCGGATCGCTCTCCGCAGACGCGATCTGCCGGATCTTGTCCGCCGGCACGAGGAACGCGCCTTCCTTCTGCACCTCAACATTCGAAGTAGACAAACACAGCGACACCTCGCCATCCGTGCCCGAAAGCGTCACCCGCCCTGCGCCATCACCCTTGCTCGCCTCGAGCTTGATGCATGTGAGCTGCGGCTTGGGCGAACGGGAAGCGACAACCCCCGAAACGAGATTGACCGCATCGAGTAAAGCGGCGCGATCACAGATCACCTTCATTTGGTGGTCCTTCAGAAAAAAGGGTTCGTACAGAATATCCCGTGAATCGGGCCACGAAGTGTACCGGATGGCGTCGTTTCGCGGATTCCTACCCGGGAGTGCTTGTCCTGCCGACCTGATTCGCGGATACTGCTCCGTCTCTCTCGGAATGCAAATCGGGTGCCATCGTGCGCGCCCGTTGTTCGGAATATATTCGGGTTACGCCGGGCCCACGCCCGCAACACAAAAGGATGTTCACATGTCATTCGAAGCAGCGGTGCACGCTCAGGCAATCGAGTTGGACATTCTCTCCCTGGAAATGTGCGACGCATCAGGCTCCGGCCATCCATCTACAGCGATGAGCCTCGGCCACATCGTCACAATGCTCATGTTTCACTCGATGCGCTGGTCACCCGAGTACCCCGCCTACCCAACCTCTGACCGCCTCGTCCTCTCCGAAGGGCACGCCGTCCCCATCGTCTACGCCGCCGCCGCCAAGCTCGGCGTCATGGTCGGCAAAGACCCCGACGCCCGCCGACCACTCACCGTCAACGACCTGTCCACACTCCGCGAAGCCGACTCCATCCTAGACGGGCACCCTAACCCCATGGAAGGGTTCCCCTTCTTCGATGCCGCGACCGGCTCGCTCGGCCAAGGGCTTTCCGTCTCCGCCGGGCTCGGTGAAGCCGCGAAGCTCGACGAAACCGGCCGCCGCATCTACTGCATCATCGGCGACGGCGAATCCCGCGAAGGGCAGATCACCGAGGCCCTCGATTACATCATCGATCACAATCTGACCAACGTCCTGCCCATCTTCAACTGCAACGGCTTCGGACAGGTCGAGGGCGTCTCCGCCCAGCAGTCCCCCGAGCGCACCACCGCCCGCCTCGAAGCCATCGGGTACACAGTGCATTCAATCGACGGGCACAAACCCGCCGAGATCAAAGCCGCCTTCGACGCCTTCGCAGAACTCCAGGACAACGCGAACGCCGCACCCATGGCGATCGTCGCCAAGACCGTCAAGGGATGGGGTTCGCCGACCCTGCAGAACGGCAACTGGCACGGCAAGCCCGCGTCCGGCACCAACCTTGAAAAAACCATCGCCGAGATGCAGGAGATGCGCACCGAACTCACCAGCGCGCTCGCTTCCACCGACGCCTTCACAATCCAGCCCCCCGCCGAAGCGCCCGCCAAAGCTGGCGAACCGGGCGATCTGCCCGCCTTCACCCAGACAATGAAGGCCCGCGACATGACTTCCGTCCTGCACGCCGGGCGTCTCGCCACACGCAAAGCATACGGCCTCGCCCTGCACGCGCTGGGACAGGTCAACAGCGAAGTCGTCTGCCTCGACGCCGACGTCTCCAACTCCACATTCGCCGAAAACTTCGCCCGTGATCCGCAGCTCGCCGACCGCTTCTTCGAGTGCAAAATCGCCGAGCAGAATATGATCTCCGTTGCTGCGGGCCTCTCCGCAGGCGGCAAAATCCCATTCTGTACAACGTTCGCAAAGTTCGTTACCCGTGCCTACGACCAGATCGAAATGGCAATCAACTCCGGCGCGAACATCAAAATCATCGGCTCGCACGCAGGCATCTCGCTCGCCGCAGACGGCCCATCCCAGATGTCCCTGCCCGATATCGCCTGGTTCCGTTCCTTCACGACCGTCAAGGACCACCGCGGCAACCCCGGTTGTTACATCCTCCAGCCCGCAGATGCCTACGCCGCTTACGCACTCACCGGTGTCATGGCCGAGTACGAAGGCGTCTGCTACATGCGGACCCTCCGCCCGGAAACCGAATTCATCTACTCGGATGATGTCGTGTTCAACCTCGGCGGGTTCGAAGTCCTCAACGAAGGACGCGACATCCTCCTCGTCGCAGCCGGCTACATGGTCCACGAAGCAAACAAAGCCATCGAATTACTCGACCGCGCCGGTATCAGCGCAAGCCTCATCGACCTCTACTCCCTCCCATTCGATACCGAGAAGCTCCTCGATATCGCCAACGAAAACAACGGCTACATCGTCACAATCGAGGACAACTACGGTGCCTCGATCGGCTCCGCTGTGGCGGACGCGCTCGCCGATTCCGGCGAGGGGTTTACCCTCCAGCAGATGCACGTCAAACGCATCCCCAAGTCCGCCAAGACGCCCGACGAGATCCTTTCGATGTGCAACCTCACCGCAGACGACATCGTCAACACCTGCCTGAACGTGCTCCAGGTCTCCACCGTCTGACCAGGGCCCGGGCAAGGATCCCGGATAGTAAAAATCAAAAAGCATCTCCGCGGACCCCGCGTACTCCCCCCTGCGGTTGTATTGTGCGCACGTTCGAGCGGAAAGTTTGCCCCTGACCAATCTCTCAGGCAAGGCGTTCCACCCAATGCGCGCATCTCACCTCTGCGCTCTGTCCGTCTCTGTGCTGTGCTCCCTCACCCACGCATCGCAGCAAGAGCCAGCCCGCGCGATCATCGCCGAGATGCTCGCCGACGCCGATACTCGCACCAGCATGCTCTCCGGTGCCGTTGCACCCGAGCGGGCACGCGGTTGGGGCGAACACGACGGGCGATTCACTCTCCGAGACAACGCAGGTAACTTCTCTCTCGCGATCGGTGGGCACATGCAAACCCGCTACACGCTCAATCTCCACGACGACACAGCAACAACCGATGGCGTCGAGCCCGGCTTCTCGCTCCGCCGAACAAAGCTCAAACTAAGCGGGCATGTCTTCACCCCGGACATCACCTTTAAGGTTCAGTCCGCCTTCTCCCGCTCGTCCGCTACCCACACCCTCGAAGTCGCGCGCATCAATATCAAGCTGGACAACTACCACACAATCTCATTCGGACAGAGCAAGACGCGCTTCCTCCGCGAAGAAAACATCTCCAGCATGAAGCAACTCACAGCCGACCGCTCGCTGACCAATGAGATCTTCAAACAAAGCTATTCGCAGCACGTCGAACTCTCGCACACCGCCGAAAAATGGCGCGCCTGGCTCTCCTTCTCCGACGGCCTCCGATCGCGCAACACCCCGTTCGATTCCCCCCAATCACCCTCCGTCTTTGCCGGCGCAGCCTCGGGAGGCGAAGCAGACTTTGCCGTAACAGCGCGCATCGAAGTCAAGACGGGTGCCAATTGGAAACGGTTCGACGACTTCACCTCACCGCCCGGGCAGGAGTTCGCTGCGCTCTTCGGCGCAGCGCTCCATTTCGAAGGTGGCGACGCCTCAACAACCACGTTCGCCAGCTCATACTCGTTTCTCACGTGGACCGCGGATCTCTCCCTCGAAGGCGACGCATGGAGCGCCTACGCAGCCGCAATCGGTGCGCACACCGCCAACGGCTTGAACGCATCAGATACAGACGACTACGGGTTCCTTGTCCAGGGAGCGTTCTACCTCCCCGATTCGGGCACAGAATTCTTCGCCCGCTACGACATCCT
Source organism: Phycisphaerales bacterium (assembly GCA_029260435.1). Taxonomy (GTDB): domain Bacteria; phylum Planctomycetota; class Phycisphaerae; order Phycisphaerales; family UBA1924; genus OFTM74. The sequence continues at coordinate 6,371 of JAJDDG010000013.1, forward strand.
CTTCCCAGATAGCTCTCGGTCAATGGATGATCCGTTCGACACCATAACCATGGGGTTCAACCACTACTTGCACGCCCACGCCGCAAAGTTCACCGCAGATATCCAATGGTTCCTCAGTGATGTTAACGCGCTCTCAGGGTCAAATACGGGCGTCGGGTACCTCTCCTCCGCCGAACCGAACGAGATCGCGATTCGTCTCCAATTCCAGATCTTGTTCTAACACACCGAATATGACTGATATCGATGTTTGAGTGGAGATTGGAGTGGGGGTTTGGAGTGGGGAGGGTCAGAACGTGTGAGTCCAGCCCAGCACAATTGTCGCGAACGAGTGAACGCCGTCCTGCCCCCAGAATGTATCCGTCTGGAATGTCCACGCGTACGACGCATGAAACCCACAGCGGTTTGTCCACTCGATCCCAACACGAAACTCCGCGGTGTAAGGCTTCTTCGTCACCGAGTGCGAATCGTTGAACTGGTTGCCATCGAGAAATATGTTGTGCTCAGTGAGCCGCCCGACGATCGATGCGAACCCATAAACAGATTGTTCTCCATCCCCGAGTGGTTGCGCCGTCGTCGCCGACCCGACATCATCGATGCGCATCGGACCAAAGTCATCAGGCAGATGAATCCCGCCGCGCACCGTCACCCCCGCGCCCACCCGCCGGTACACCGTCCCGAGTGTCCCCTCGAGCATCGGGATGACATCGAAGCCAAGCCCGCTCCCGTACTCCTCGCTCAGCGTGATGCGCCATTTCTTGCGGTACGTCACATCAATAGCAAGCTCATCGCGGAGCTGATGATGCCACCCCCGCGGGCGCTCCTGCTCGAACGCCGTATGAATCTTCTTCTGGATGGTGTCCGCGTCCGCCGAAGGCCCGACAACACCAAGATCAAACTCCAGATGATCCAGCGTCCGAACCGAACCGCTGATCTCGGTGTCCCACTGCCAGTACGCAGCCCCGTACAACCACCCCGCGTACGGGCGGTCATCCACACGAAGCCGCGCCGTCTCGATCTCGCCCGGCGTAAAAATCGCGTGCCCCACCGAGAGGCCAAACCCACGGCGCGTGCCGCCATCGGATCCGAGCGCCCACGCCGCATCGAATTTGATCCCGTTGGAATAGTACCGGTCGGTACGATCAATCCCCTTGAAGATCCCGTCGTTCTCCCACATCGCCACGAGACGAACGAACTCCGGATCCGATGGCGCACCGATCGGGCTCGCATCGGGGGCCTCGTCTTGCCGCTCGATCCGCACCGAATGGGCGCTCGCGCCAAACAACGCGCCCGCGTGTGCAGAGCAGGCGAGCGAAAGCGTGATCAGCAAGGAAGCCGGTAACGAGTGGTTGGGGGGCATGGCGCGCATAGTACCCAACGATCGACCACAGCAAAGCCACCTTGCATCAACTTTCCAGCAAACAGCGCACAGGGTACGGATCTTCCAGCCCGTAATGTTTCGTAAACACCGCATGCACCAACGCCGCCACCTCCCCGGGGGACGCCGTCGGCAGCCGGTGCAGCGTCGGGTCTCCCGTCGCCACCATCGCATCGCCCAGCGCGCTCAGCCCCATCTCCCGCGAGAGCGCGGGCAGATCAACCGCTTCCTGCAATGTATTCACCTGATCCGCAGCGACCTGCACCGCCCGCTTGTCATCGCCCGCCTCGATCGTACACCACCACCCATCGCCGACCCGAGCAAGTTCCACCAGCGACCGCTCGATCGCATCCGCCGGATACCGATGATCCCCCGGCGATTGCAATACTCTGAACCGTGGGCGCACACCACCACCAAATATCCCGGACACAAGCGATCGCAATCCCATTCGTTACCCCTTGTCGTTCTTCCGCAGTTGCTCCAACACACCCTTATCTTCGAGCGTCGTCGTGTCGCCGCTCCCCTCCTTGCCCGACGCGATGTCCCGCAACAGCCGCCGCATGATCTTGCCGGAGCGCGTCTTGGGCAACACATCCGTAAACCGAATCAGGTCAGGCTTCGCGATCGCCCCGATCTCGTTGCCCACATGAGCACGCAGCGTCTTCCGCAACGCATCATCCGCGGTCACCCCCGAAGCAAGCGTGCAGAACGCCGCGATCCCAGTCCCCTTGATCTCGTGCGGCATGCCCACCACCGCCGCTTCAACAACCGTCTCGTGCGAGACAAGGGCGCTCTCCACCTCCATCGTCCCGAGCCGGTGCCCGGACACATTAATCACGTCATCCACCCGACCCATGATCCAGAAGTACCCGTCCTTGTCGCGCCGCGCGCCGTCCCCCGCCTTGTAAAACCGCGTGCCGTCCGGCTTCTTGATGTCATCCCAATACGTCGCAACGAACCGATCACGATCCCCAAGAATCCCACGCAGCATCGCCGGCCAAGGCTTTCGGATCGCAAGCAACCCGCCCTCGTCCGCGCCGAGTTCCTCGCCCTGCTCCGTCACGATCGCCGCATCAACACCAAAGAACGGCACCGTGCAAGAGCCCGGCTTCGTCGGCACCGCACCGGGCAGCGGCGTGATCATGTGTCCGCCCGTCTCCGTCTGCCACCACGTATCAACAATCGGGCACCGTTCCCCGCCGATCATCCGGTGGTACCACATCCATGCCTCAGGATTGATCGGCTCGCCCACCGTGCCCAAAACCTGAAGCGAAGATAAATCATGCTTCTGCGGGTGCTCGTCGCCCCACTTCATGAACGCCCGGATCGCCGTCGGTGCCGTGTAGAAGTGCGTCACCTTGTGCCGTGCAACAACATCCCAGAACCGATCGGGCCCTGGGTGATTCGGCGCACCCTCGAACATCACCGTCGGCACCCTGTTCGGCATGATCCCGTAAATGATGTACGAATGCCCCGTCACCCACCCAACATCCGCCGTGCACCAGTACACATGCCCCTCGTCCGGACGAAGATCGAACGTCATCTTCGACGTCAGATACGTGTACACCATGTACCCGCCCGTCGTGTGCATGATCCCCTTGGGCTTGCCCGTCGTGCCCGAGGTGTACAGCACAAATAGCAGATCCTCCGAATCCATCGGTTCGCACGCGCACTCCTCCGACTGCCCCTCGCACAACTCGCCCCACCAATAATCGCGCCCCGCCGTCCACCCGATCTCGTTCTCGCACCGCTTCACGACGATCACATTCGCCGGTGCCTTCTCCCCCAGCATCTTGCACGCCTCGTCAACATTCTCCTTCAGCGGCACAATGTTCCCCCGACGCCACGACCCGTCGCACGTAATAATCGTCTGCGAACTCGCATCAACAACCCGATCCGCGATCGCCTGTGCGCTAAACCCGCCGAAGATCACCGAGTGCGCCGCGCCGATCCGTGCGCACGCAAGCACCGCCATCGCCAGTTCGGGCACCATCCCCATATAGACCGTTACGATGTCCCCCTTCTTCACCCCGAGCGATTTCATCCCGTTGGCGAACCGCGAGATCCCCCGCTGCATGTCCGCGTAGCTCAGCGTCCGCACCTCAGCCCCACCGCCACCGACCGGCTCGCCCTCCCAGATGATCGCCGGTTCATCCCCGTGCCCCGCATCCACCTGCCGATCCACGCAGTTGTAGCACAGGTTCGTCTTGCCACCGACAAACCACTTCGCGTCCGGCTGATCCCACTCCAGCACCTTGCTCCACGGGGAATACCAGTGCAGCTCCTTGGCTATCTCGCCCCAGAACCCATCCGGGTCCGCGATCGAGCGGGCGTGCAACGCCTTGTATGCATCGAGCGAATGCACATGCGCCGCCGCCGAGACCGCCGCCGATGGCGCAAACACCCGATCCTCTTGCAGAACAGACTGGATACCGCTGGTCGATGTGCTCTCGCTCATGATGTGCCTCCGATCCGAGCGAGCTAGGGCACCCAGCCCGGGCGCGCACCGGGGCAACCATGATACAGCCCACCGGAATCCTCCGCGCTCCGCGCCCTTCCCCGCCGCCTCACACACATCAACCCCGCGACACAAAGCACTCCGCTCGTGCATGCCGCGGGCCAATGCCACTCAACAGTATCGAACCTCCCCCCGGGCACACCCCGTTACTACATTCTCGCAGCAGCGGACGCGATGATGTCCTCGATCTTCGTCTGAATCTTGGAGATCGTGAGGCTGAGCTTTGAGATCTTGTTCGTGATCTTTCTCCAGCGCTTCGTACTCGATGATTCCCCGACGAGCTGCGATTGAAGCTGAACTGCTTTCAGTTCCTTCTTGTCGAGTTGTGTAGTCTTCTTGTCAACCTGCTTCGCGGCCCTTATCACACTCTTGACCACCTTCTTCTCGCCTTTGCCAAGCGACCGGGATGATCGGTAGACATCGAGCCACCCCGAGATATCTTCGCCATCTATTTGCGCATCGTCGTTGAAATCCATATCGCAGTTCCATGCATCGCATGCGCCGTAGGAAAGAAGCAGGTGCCGGATGTCATCCATGTCCGCAGACCCATCGCGGTTGAAGTCAGGCATACCACCGATCGGATCCGGGTCCGGGCCACCGCCGCCAGAACCATCATGATCCGGATCAACGGTCCCCGTCATGTTGCTGACCACGAACACGTCGTACACCACCGATCCGTCGGTGAACAGATTCGGAATCTCACGATACCGAATCCAGAAGTTCATGGGATCGGTTCGATTGTCCCCGATCCCGCCCGAGTTCCCGACCACACCCGTTTCATCAACCAGCAGATCAGAATGCAGACGATCGTGGATCCCCATGACCCCGATGTACACCGGGCCGGATGTCGTCAGCGTCGCCCCGGGGCTCAGGCGGATACGCGCAACCCAGACATCGCCATCCTCGATCAGGATCACACCCGCAAACGCCGCACGAAGCTCGTTGCCACCGTACATCCCGCCAAACATGTCAGACGTCGCACTGCCGACTCCGCCCGCCGGGTGATTAATCAGCAGCGGGTCCGCGACGAACGACCCCACCACAGGATCGCCGGGGATCCCCTCCGGAGCATCATCCTGCAAGCCTCCAACCGTGGTCCCCCACCCACCCCCGCCGCCTCCTCATCCCACCAACCCCGCAATACCAAACACCCCAACCGTACTCGGCGTCGGGACGACGACGAACACGTCGTAGACATCACCCAGCGGCAGCGAACCGAGGAGGCGGATATCCAACATGTAGTTGGCACCGTCGGTGCGATTGTCACCCTGTGATGTGTCAACCACTCCCGACTCATTAATCCCGAGTAGCGATGGTAGCGCATCCCCAGCACCCTGCACCTCAACGAACACCGCACCGGATGATGCAATGCTCGCCCCGGGGCTCAACCGAAGCCGCGCGATAAACGCATCATCGTCCGTCGTCGTGATCGGACCGCGTGACCAGAAGCCGCCGAACGTCAAACCAGTCGCAAACCCGCTCGATACATCGAGGGGATTCACCGTCCCAGGCGCGTTGTCTTCAAGGGCACCAAACGAGTACATCCCCAGCCCGCTGTTCTGCTGATCGATGGGATCCGTCCCCGCCGGGTGTACGTCAATCGTCCCGCCGATCGGCACCAGAGGAGCGCCAAGCGTGCCCCCCATATCCACCGACCCGATCGAGAACGCCGCATCCGCCGCGCCCGAACTCGTCGCAATAACCACCGCACCTAAAACCACATAGCAACGCATTGTCTTCTCACCTCGTGATCGTGCTCGGTTCTGTGAACTCTTCTCAACGCGTCCCACACGAGCACCAAGTATCGCGCGCAGCGCCCGAGAACAAAAGAAAAACCTCCCGGGTATACACCGAGAGGTCATCCGTAGTCACAAGCTCCACACCCCAAAAATAAGCTGCGGCGGGCCGTTAAGCCCGCCGCGCCGAGAGATTCGGTCGAACCCGGTTCAGCCGAAGCCGAACCGAGATCAGATTCAGATAGTCGCGATTAGGCGCGACGGCGACGGATAGTCGCGAGACCAGCAACGCCGAACAGAGCGGCGGTACCGGGGGTCGGGACCTGCACGTAGATGTCGTACACGTCGCCGTTGGTACCAAAGTTACCTAGGAAGCGGATATCGATCTGGTAATTGGCACCGTCGGTGCGGTTGTCGCCGATAGCAACAGAACCAATAACACCAGACTCGTCAAGCACAAGGTTCGACTCGGTGGCGTCACCAAGACCCTGAACCGCCACGACAACTCCGCCGGAAAGCGAGATGGCCGCACCGCTCGAAACGCGGACGCGAGCAACCAGCGCATCGTCATCCGAGGTGAGGAGCACCGAGGAGCGAGCGAAGAAGCCGCCGAAGGAAGTGGTAGTCGCAGCATTTGTGGGGGCCGCGGGAACGATCGTGCCACCAGCAGCGTTCCAACCGACGTTTGTGAACGGCGTGTTCAGGAACGAACCATCATCCTCGATGGCGTGCACCGTGGTGCCCCACCCGACGACGCCAAGCCCAGCACCAACGAACAAGCCATGTGTACCGGGATCGGTGGTGGTCTGAATCGCAAACGTACCGCCCGCAACATTAAGCGGATTGCCGCTCGTGCTGGGGAAACCGCCGAAATCGACAGTACCAATTGAGAACGCGCCTTGCGCGGTCGTGGCTGCAGCCGCGATAGCAGCAGCGCTAAGAAGTTTAACAACCATGTCGCTTATCTCCATCTCTACCTCGATAGCTCCGCGCCCACACCGATACGCATCGGGAAGCCCGAGAGCCGATCTCTCATAAGACAAGATAACCGACCTACGGGGGGGGACAAGAACAAATGCACTCAGTTACCCCCTAAAAAGCGCTTTCTTTACACCCACTTATGATGTCTGTAAGGGTCATGACTCCAAAAAACACCAATCAAACACCAAAAACGCGCAGTTATTGCCCCTTACCCCCTACAAAAGCGGCCCGAGCAGCTTGGCGCTGTCCTGCACCACCCGAAGCCCCGCTCCCCTCAATGCCCAGATCCCCTTATCCAACTCCCGCGATTCCCCCATATACCCCACTTGGAACTGGTGCAATCGCGACGTCAGTTCCGCTCCGAACACCAGCACCGACAACTCGAAGTTCACCGAGAACGACCGCATATCAAAGTTCCCGGAACCAACCACCCCGAACGCATCATCTATCGTGATCGTCTTGGCATGCATCACCCCGCGCCTGTGCCGGTGAATCCGAACGCCCGCCTCCAACAACCCCTCATACGTCGCGCACCCCGCCGCATGCACGATCGGATGGTTCCCCCGTTCAGGAACAACAAGGTGTACTTCAAGCCCACCCATCGCCGCCAACCGCAACGCAAGCAGGAACGCACCATCGGGAACGAAATAAGGCGTCGTCACAACAACCCGCTCGTTCGCCTCGTGTACCGCGGAAACCATCAGATCACGAAACGCCTGCGTCCGTTGCCCCGGCCCCGATGGCACCGCCTGCAACAACGCATCGCCCGCCCCGACCAGTTCCGGAAACGCAACCCCGCGATCGATCGACCGACCCGTCTCAAACTGCCAGTCCTCAACAAACACCATCTGCAGCTCGCGCACCGCTGGCCCGCGCACCACCATCGATAGATCCCGCCAGGGCCCAACCTTCTTCTGCCCGTAATCCTCGTCCGAGATGTTGTGCGATCCCGTCACCGCGACCCGTCCATCGATCACCGCCAGCTTCCGATGATTCCGCACATCCATCCGCGCTAAAGGCCGCGTGATCGGCTTCACCGCCAGCGCCGCCGCCGTCTCCACCCCCGCCCGCCGCAGCCTCGGCGCAACCCGGCGCAGGAACTTGGGCGACCCCACCGCATCCACCAGCACCCTGCACTGCACTCCCCGTCCCGCCGCCCGCTCCAGCGCTCTTGTCACCGTCGCACCCGTCTCATCATCCTCGAAGATGTAATAAAGAAGATGCACGCTCGACCCCGCACCGTCGATCGCCCGGACCAGTTCTTCGATCATCTCCCCCCCGTCCCCGCAGAACGACACAGCATTCCCCCCAACGATCGGCATCCGCCCCACCCGCTCCGCGAGCCTCACGAAATCCATGTGCTCCGCCGCGATCTCGCCCGCCCCGATCGCGTGTACCCCGAGCCCCGCCAGCACCGCCCCCGTCTCCTCCCGCCCCGCGAGCACCGCGTGCTGCCGCAGCCGCTTCCGACGAATCGGACCAGTCGTCAGCAGCAGATAAAACCCCAGCCCGACAAACGGCTGCAAAAAAATCACCAGCAGCCAACTCACCGCCTCCCCCGACCGGTGCCGCCGAACCACCACCAAAAACAACACCACCCGAGTCAACCACTCCCCACCAATAAACACATAAGGCCCGACCGTGGACCAGGGCAGATTGACAAGCCATTCAATCATCATGAGCCGCCGCGACGCGAAAGCCGCCCCGCCGTTCCACTACCATACCCACCCGCGAGATCGCCCGGAGACATCACATGCCCCTCGACAGAAACCAGATCACACAACGCGCCGCCAAAGAACTCAAAGACGGCTTCGTCGTCAACCTCGGCATCGGCATGCCCACCCTCGTCGCAAACCATATCCCCGACGGCGTAGACGTCTGGCTCCAATCAGAAAACGGCCTCCTCGGCATGGGGCCCTTCCCAACCGACGAAAACGTAGACGCCGACCTCATCAACGCCGGCAAACAAACAATCACCACCCGACCCGGCTCCGCCTTCTTCTCCTCCGCCGACTCCTTCGCCATGATCCGAGGCGGGCACATCGATATCGCCATCCTCGGCGCGATGGAAGTCGCCGAGCAAGGCGACATCGCCAACTGGATGATCCCCGGCAAAATGGTCAAAGGCATGGGCGGCGCGATGGACCTCGTCTCGGGCGTCAAAAAGGTCGTCGTCACCATGGAGCACTGCAACCGCAAGGGCGCACCAAAGATCGTCCCCCAGTGCACCCTCCCCCTCACCGGCAAACGCTGCATCGACATGATCATCACCGACCTCTGCGTCCTCGAGATGAACCCGAAGCACAACCGCTTCGAACTCACCGAACTCGCACCCGGTGTCACCGTCGAAGAAGTCCAGGAAAAAACCACCGCCGAAATCCTCGTCCCCGCAACCCCCGCGACGATCTCGGTGTGACACTCACGAGAAAGCAAACCCGCTTCCATCTGCTGACAACGCAAGCCACACTCGTTGGTGCATATTTCTTCGCATGCGCGTTCATGGCGGCGCGGTTTTCCGAGTTCGCCCAGCAAATTGTCAGTCGCAGCAGAGCCGATCTACTGACACTGATACTCGAAGTATCGCCATTCGGGCTCGCATTTTTTGTCCCTATGTTTTTGGCCGCGACAGGATTATTCATTGGAGAAGCCGGTGGATTTGTAAACGCCTACCGCGTACTTGGCCGAGCCGTGCGCAGGAATCCGCTGATCCCGATCTTCCTTCTTGCCATACTCATCTCGTTTGGCGTATTTGTGTTCTACTTCTTTGGCGGCGATTGGCTGGGAACGATGTACATTCCCCTCCCGGGAGCCATGCCCGAACGCCCATCGCCGCCGTCCGCAGGGGCCGTCCGAGCGTCCCATGCTGTAGAACTCAGCTTCTTTGTATTCGTGATCTCAACGCTCGGCTACATCATTGCCATGCTGCTCACGCTGGCGCGCCCTCTGCGAGAGCCCCGCTATCCCGACTACTCCCCAGACTTCGCTGGCTATCAGGGATACAGCGATAGCGACGATAGCGATTGATCCCCATCCCTCCACCCCCAGGGTGGAGTCTTGCTCTCTTTTCCTTTGAAAAACGCCATGCGAAGCATGGCGAAAAAACAGCATCTTCAAGAGGGGGTGCGGGGAATTGGTGGGGGGCTTCCTCCGCATCGCAAACGAGCCAGTCGGCTTGAGCGAGCCGATCCCGCCGATCCAAACGCGATCTGCGTATAACCACAACAAGACACTGGAAACGCTCCGTGCCCCCCGCGATCATGTACTACCCAGCATGCGCACACTCCCCGCAACCATCCTCACCCTCCTCCTCGCCGCGCCCGCCCTCCGCGCCGAGTCCCACCCCCGCCTCCTCGACAAATCCCAATACGCCGACCAGCTCCGCGCCATGTGGCTCGCCGAAGCAATCGCAAACTGGACCGGCCGCCGAACCGAGGGCGTCCGACAGAATCCCCCCTTCCTCACCGACGCAGACTGGGGCACCAACAACGGCTCAAACGGGCAACTCATCGACTTCGTTCTCTTCCAGAACCCATGGCTCGCCGACGACGACACCGACATCGAATACGTCTACGTCCACCTCATGCACACCCTCGCCCACAACCAACTCACCCCGCAGGAAATCGCCACCGGGTGGACCGACCACATCAACCGCTTCATCTGGGTCGCCAACGCCGAGGCCCGCGCCCTCATCACCCGCGGCGTCCTCCCCCCCATGACCGGCTCCTCAACCACCAACAAGTTCTATCCGCGCATCGATGCCCAGCTCACCACCGAAGTGTTCGGCGCCGTCGCGCCCGGCATGACCTCGCGCACACTCACCCTCGCAGACCTGCCCATCCGCACCGTCTCATCCGCCTACGCGACGCACGCCGCCCAGTTCTTCGCCGCCCTCTACTCCGAAGCAGTCGCCACCGACCCCGCATCGCCTATGCCCGAGCGCATCATGCTCGCCATGGAACGCGCCCGCGCGGTTATCCCGAATACCTCAAAGTCCGCCGACATCTACGACTACGTCCTCACCGACTTCCTCGATAACCCGGACATCAACGACTGGGAGCGCACCCGCGACCGCATCTACGTGCGCTACTACGCCCGACTCCCCGACGCCTACCACGGGTTCCCCTCCCCCGCCTCCCTCGGCTTCAAGTTCCGCAACTGGACCGCCTCCGATGTGAACTTCGCCACCGCGCTCATGGCGCTGCTCTACGGCGAAGGCGATTTCAAGCGCACCCTCCAGATCGCCACCCTCTCAGGCTGGGATTCGGACAACCCCACCGCAACAATGGGCGCACTCATCGGGCTCATGCAGGGCACCGCCGCGATCAACGCCGCATTCCCCGCCGTCACCCTCTCCGACCGCTTCGATATCGATCGCACCCGCGACAACATGCCCGACTATCTCCCCGCCGATCCCCAGGCGCAGGATACATTCACACTCCTCGCCAACCGCATGCTCCCCCTCGTCGAGCGCGAGGTCATCGCCGCCGGCGGGCTTGTCGACGCCGCGCGCATCCTCCTCCCACCACCGCACACCAGTTCACCAACAACCCAGCTCGATGCACGCTCCGCAAACGTGCAGCTCAACCGCAGCGCATCGCCGCCCACCGCATCCATCTCGCCAACCGGTACGCCGACAGTTGGTACTTCTGATCCATCTGCATTCTGCTCCGGCGCCGAGCACGACTCCGCCGGCTTCGAACCCCAGATGTCCAACAACATCCTCCGTGCCTACTGCTCCAACGAAGCCAACGCCCTGCCCGCAGGCTCCACCCACACCATCCAGGTCGAATACCCCGCGCCCGTAACAGCGCACACCATCCGCTTCATCGAGGGCGACCACTTCCCCACCGCCGCCAACCCCACGACCGGCGGGTGGTTCAACTCGTTCACTCTCGAACTGAAGATCGCCAGCACATGGACCACTAGTGGTTCTTCATGGTCCGCCACACAGTCCGATTCACTCGATCCCGCGCGCCCCTTCCAGATCATCGACTTCCTCCTCGACGCACCCATCCTTATAGAAGGCATCCGTCTCTCGGGAATATCCGACTCCTTCGTGACGTGTGCCGAGTTCGACGCCCTCGCCCCAATCCCCCCCGACCCCGCGCCTTCCTTCGATCTCAACGCGGATGCACTGCTCAACCCCGAAGACCTCTACACCTTCTCCGCATCACCCACCGACCTCGACGACTCCGGCTCCACCAATCCCGCCGACCACGCATACTGCCGCACAGCCGTCCGCTTCACCGAACTAACGGACACACTCAACTAACCGCCCCGAATCCCAACAACACCCCTGATGCCCCTCCACCCGTTCATCAAGCGCACCTTCAACTGTTGGACGCTGCTATTCATCGGGCTCTCCGTGATCAGTCTGGCGATGGTCTTTGTATTCTGGTTCATCGCCATCGAGCCGGGTGTGATGATCGCGGGAGTCGCTGACATGGTGGCGGGGACGTAGGAAGCCCGCAAGATGGATCCGTATCGTTATCACTGGGCAGCAGCGGCAAGCAATGTATGTCTTGTGATCTTCCTGATCTCCCTGTTCGGTTCGCTTCTGTCACCGTTACTTGGCAATCTCTATCCGCGGGATCAACGCTAGACTTCTGTACACATCCTCAGAAAAATGTGACGCGCAGCGTCACATGAAAACAGCCTCTTCAAGAGGGGGTGCGGGGGATGCTTCCCCCGCATCGCAAACTTTCAAGAGGATGGAAGTGGCAGATCCCTCCCCCGCACCGCGTCATCACTAAGATGCACCCGATGCACAAGTCCACATTCTTCGACGCCCACCTCGATCTCGCCTGCCTCGCCGTCAACGGGCGCGACATGCTCGTCCCCGTAGACCAGCTCACCGAGGAAGGCCCGCACAAAATCGGGTGCTTCGCGCCCCCGGGTGTCACCCTCCCCGAACTCCAATCCGCAAACGTCCGCTTCATCCTCGCCACCATCTTCACCGAGACCGACGGCGAAGACGCCGAGGGCTACCCCGCAGGCGACGCCGAAGCCGCCCACACGCGAGGCCGCGCACAACTCGAGGCCTATCTCACCTGGCAGGACGCCGGCATCATCAAGCTCGATCTTTTAAATCTCCTCCGCGACGACCCGCATGTCGGCGAAATCAGAGGCGGCATGGGCACCGCCGAACCAATCCCCTTCGACCTCGCAAAGAAACTCGCCCACCTCAACGGCTCAAACACAATCCACGCTGGCATCCTCATCGAAAACGCAGACCCAATCCGCGACCCGGATGAACTCCCCTGGTGGATCGAGCGGGGCGTCGTCGCCGTCGGTATGGCATGGTGGAAACCCTCCCGCTACGCCACCGGCAACGGCAACCCCGAAGACAACAAACAAGGCCTCTCCGATCTCGGTCGCGCGCTCGTCAAACAGATGGACGCACTGAATGTCGTCCACGACCAATCCCACCTCTCCGACGCATCAACCCGCGAACTCTTCGAGATCTCCGACGCGCCCGTCATCGCCTCACACTCAAACTGCCGCGCCCTGCTGGGCGGCGAATCCAACCCCCACTACCAGCGCCACCTCCCCGACGAGTTCATCAAGCAGATCACCGCGCGCAAGGGAGTCATCGGGCTCAACCTCGTCCGCAACTTCATCAAGCACGATCTGAAGCGCAGCGCCGAAGACCGCCCCTCAATCGACGACGCCCTCGATCACGTCGAGCACATCTGCGCAATCGCTGGGCACAAACGCGCCGTCGCCATCGGCACCGACATGGACGGCGGCATCTCCTGCAAAGACCTCCCCGAAGGCATCGAGCGCCCGAGCCACCTCTTCAAACTCGCCGAAGGCCTGCGCAACCGCGGCTGGTCAGACCACGACGTTGTCGGCTTCACCCACCGCAACTGGCTCAACTTCTTCCGCCGCACCGCAAACGCCCGCTGATGATCGTGTGTCGGCCGTGTGCCACTGACCTGTCTTCAGGTCAGTGCTCTTTTTTCCCTGATGCCCGGTGCCCGATCT
>JAJDDG010000014.1 GCA_029260435.1 Phycisphaerales bacterium
GAGAACCAGCGTGTTGGTTTGGGGAGCTGTTTGGCGCGGGCGGCGTACATGCGCGCGAGGGAGGGTGTGAACTCTGGACGGAGTGCGAATGGGGCGCGGCCCGTCTCGCGGAGCTGATCGATCTCGGCCTGGTCTTTTCCCGAGAAGGCCTGGAAGAGTTCCGAGAGGATGCCTTCGCCCGATTTGACGGCGTAGAGCTCGGCGTGCTCGAAGGTGGGGGAGTCGATTTCTTCGAAGCCATGACGGATGGAGACGGCGCGCCAGGTCTCGGTGATGTAGCGGCGGCGCAGGAGGTCCTGCGGGTAGAAGTCCCGCGTGCCCTTGGGTGGTTGGAAGGATTTATTTGGCATGGAGTGTGTGTGGGGGGGGGTGGGGGGATCAGGCAGCGTTGGAGTTTGCGGAGTCGGTGGAGGTTTCGGTGTTGCAGGAGCTGCCGCAGCAGCATTTGCAGGTGGAGAAGCCGATGAGTTTGTAGGCGGGGCAGAAGCCGACGAGGGCGGTGAGGAGGAAGACGGCACCCACGGCGGCGGCGATGATGCCGAGGATTTCACCGTCGGTGACTTTGAGCATGGTGAATGCGAGGATGATGAGGAGGACGCCAAGGATGGCCCGGATGGTGCGGTCTATTGAGGATTCGTTGGCTTTCATGATGGATCTCCTGGGATGGTGTTGCGTCTGACCCGTTGAAAGAAGAGGGTGGTGCTGATTGATCGGGGGTGATTGTATGTTTCCGGGGGTGTTGGTGATGGAGCCTCGGGATGAACGGGTTTGTGATCGCGAAGATTTCGGTGCTGGTGGGGGTGGTGGTGATGGCGGTGACGTTCTGGGTGTATGAGCCGGCGGTGCCGAGCCGGCAGCAGGGGTGGCTCAACAATCAGGAGAAGCGGCTGGCTGCGGCGGCGGATGCGGTGCTGGCAAACGGGGCTATCCCGGCTGGGTGGTGGCGTGCGGCGCAGACGATCCGCGGGTGGCGGGATGAAGAGGCACGAGATCACGCGGTGGAGCGGTGGATCGGTTCGCTCCCGGATGCGGTGCGGGAGAAGTATTGCGCGGAGGGGCTGTTGCGGGCGCGGATGGCGATGCAGGCGCAGCAGAACAGGGGGCGCGGGTTGCGGCTCAGCGATGGGTCGGGTGTTTCGGACGAGGCGGCGGCGGAGTTCGACAGGGCGATCGGGTTGCTGGAGGCGTGGCGGGCAGAGCGCCCGGAGACGGTTGATCTGTTTCACGTGTACACACTCGGGTATTGCTACAACACGAGCGGGCGGATTGATGAGGCGGGCGGGGTTCTTGATGCGTGGCGGGAGAAGCTGGATGAGGTTCAGGAGGGGCTGACGGTGCAGTGGCGTGTGCACTACATGAGCCATCTTGGAGATGCGTTTGAGAACGCGGGGCGGCGTGAGGATGCGGCGGGTGTGTACCGGGGGATCGGGCGGTTGGTGGTGGAGACGCGGTACGCGGGGAATGGTCGGCGGGGCGGGATCGTGGATCGGCCGGCGGAGGTGGTGGAGCGGTTATTGATGGTGGGTGATGTTGTGGGGGCGGAGGAGATCGCGGGGTTGGGGCGTGGGGCGAGCGGGTTGCGGCAGGGCATCTGGGCGTGGCGGGATGCGGCGTGGGCGCTGGATGACGGTGGGCAGCCCGAGCTCGCGAGGGCGCTGCGGGAGAATGTGCTGGTGAGATATCTCGGGACGGGGGCGGGGGAGCGCGACCGGGCGTGGTGGTACGCGGTTGCGCAGTTGCGATCGATGGTTGGGCAGACGGACGCGGCGGTGGGGGCGTTGGGGCGGGCGCTGGAGTTGGCTGCGGAGGAGGACGTGGCGGGGTGGATGATCGCGACGGAGGATCGGGAGTTGGAGGGGATCCAAGGTCATCCGGGGTACGCGGCGCTGGAAGCGCGGTATGGGGGAGAAGAGAAGGCATCAGGCACCAGGCGATAGGCATCAGGAAGATGAAGAAGGCACTAGGGATCAGGCACCGGGCACCAGGAAGAGAAGCAATGAAGAAGGAGGAAGAGGGGAGGAAGGAGAAGTGGGTGTGGGTGTGGTTGGGGGGGTTGGGGGGTATGATCGGCGGACTATGGCGACGATCACGATCGACGGGAAAGAGTGCGGTTTCGAGCAGGGGGACACGATCCTGCAGGTCGCGAACGCGAACGGGATCACGATCCCGCAGTACTGCTATCACGATGGGTTGACCATCGTGGCGAGCTGTCGGATTTGTCTGGCGGAGGTGTGGGCGCCGAACCCGCGGAACGACAACAAGCTCGAGGCGATCCCGAAACTGCTGCCGACGTGTCAGACGACGTGCGGCGAGGGGCAGGTGGTGTACACGGATTCGCCCAAGGCGATCGCGAATCAGAAGGCCGTGATGGAGTACCTGCTGATCAACCACCCGCTGGATTGCCCGGTGTGCGACCAGTCGGGGGAGTGTTCGCTGCAGGATTACTCGTATGAGTATGGGCGCGGGGTGAGCCGATTCGAAGAGACGAAGATCAAGCAGCCCAAGAAGGATGTCGGGCCGCATGTGTTGTTGTATTCGGATCGGTGCATTATGTGTTCGCGGTGCGTGCGGTTTACGCGGGAGGTGACGGGGACGGCGGAGCTGACGATCACGGGTCGGGGGAACAAGGAACAGATCGATGTGTTCCCGGGTGTGGCGCTGGACAATGAATTGAGCGCGAACGTGATCGATCTGTGCCCGGTCGGGGCACTGTTGGACAAGGATTTTCTGTTCTCGCAGCGGGTGTGGTTCCTCAAGGAAACGCCGAGTATTGATGGGATTACGTCGAGCGGGGACAATATCACGGTGCACCACAATCAGGGGCTGGTGTACCGGATCAAGCCGCGGACGAACATGGACGTGAACAAGTGGTGGATCTCCGACGAGATCCGGTTCGGGTGGAAGTTTGTGCATGATGAGGGGCGGCTGACGGGTGCGGCGCACAAGAAGTTTGGCGCGCGGGCGGCGTGCGACTTTGTGCGGGCGTACGACGAGATTGTCGAAAACATGAAGGGCAAGAAGATTGCGCTGGTGGTGAGCCCGATGCTGAGCTGCGAGGAGGCGTACGCGCTGGCGAAGGCAGCGGTTGCGCTGGGCGGCAAGGGGGCGACGCTGTGCGTGGGCCCGGTGCCGCGGGATGGCACCGACAAGGTCTTCCCGGGCGGGTACACGGTGCGGGCGGAGAAGGCGCCGAACGCGCGGGGTGTGCGCCGGGTGCTGGAGGCGGTGGCGCAGGCGGAGGGGCTGGGGGAAGTGCTCGACGCGCGGGGGTTTGAGGGCGGTTCGTTTGAGGGTGTGCTCGTGACGGGGAATTACCCGAGCGATTGGGTGACTGCAGGATTTGCGAAGGCGTGCGAGGGTGCGTTCACGGTTGTGATCGACACGCTTGGAAACCGGCTGACGGAGGCGGCGGATATTGTGCTGCCCGGCGCGGTGTGGCTGGAGAAGGCGGGGGTGTTCGAGAACGCGCAGGGCAAGTTGCAGGCGTTTGAGCAGGCGGTCCCGAGCCCGACGGGCGCGCGGAGCGAGGGGCAGATCGCGCTGGACCTGCTCGCGGTGATCGAGGGATCGGGGATGGAGCAGCGGCGGGTGGAGCGGCGGGTGATGGTTGTGGACGAGGGGCCGGGGCAGGTGCCGGGCGCGACGGAGGTGCTGCTGCCCGGCGCGGCGCACCGGTACAACGCGGCGCATATTCGGCGGGAGATGGCGGGGGAGTACACGGCGTTGAGTGTGTTCGAGACCGAGGTGAGCTACCCGGTTGTCGAGGCGCAGCACACGGCGGAGATGGAGTTGGTGGAGTTGTAAGAGAAGGCGTCAGGGATCAGGCACCAGGCATCAGAAGGGAAAAACATGCTCAAGCGGCGCTTGAGCATGGCACCCATGCGTATGCGCATCTGGATGGGGTGGGAGTGGGGTTGGCGCATCAAAAACCCCGCGCGGGAGTGGATCCTGCGCGGGGTTCTCTTTTTTCCTCCGGGGGGACGCGCCTCGAATACAGGCTCGCATCCCGAGAGGATTGCGGAGATGCGGTGGGCCGCACTCGTGTGTGTTGTGGTGGGTTATCTGGTGAGCCCGCCGCCGAATGAGCCGCCGCGGGTGCCGGGGCGGACGGAGGGGTCGTCTGCGGCGGGGCCGATGGCGTATGTGGCGACGGCACCGTCGAGTTGATCGCGGAAGTTTGCGACGTAGTAGGAGAGGATGCCGGGTGAGGCGTTGTTGAAGTTGAGGTTCATGTTGAAGAGGGAGGGGCAGTCGTCGTAGTGGTTGAGGGTGAGGTCGTCGGTCATGGCGTCGATGCGCCCGATGTATGCGTACATGCGCTGGATCATGTCGCGTTTGGCGCGCGAGGCGATGTAGTTGACGGACCAGGCGCTGCCGGCTGCCTGCTGCATGTCGAGCACGGCGTTGTCGTGGCGGACCTGGCAGTAGCGGGTGAAGGAGCGGATCATGGAGAAGGTGTGCCCGAGGTATTGTCGGGAGGTGATGATCAGCTCGGGGTTCTGGGTGCAGGGGTCTACATAGGTGCCCGCGGTGGAGGCCGGTGTGACGAGGCATGCGCCTGTCGCGAGTGTGGCGGCGAGTGCGGCGAGGATGATCTTTGCGGGGCGTTGCATCTGGTGCCTTTCGGGTTGATTCGATGGGGAGAAACGCTGGCGCGGGGGTAAGCTCGCGCCAGCGGTGTGTGTCGGGTTACTGGTTCGGCTTAGTCGTAGTTGAGTGCATTCTGGAGTGCGGCGGCGAGCTGGTCGCGGAGTTCGACGTTGCGCGCGGCGATGCGTCTCTTCATGGAATTGCAGAAGGAGATGTTGCGCCCGAATATACGGGGGCATTTGCTGAGCAGGCCGTCGTCTAAGATGTATTGCGCGCAGAATACGGACAGATGGACCTCGGCTTCGTGCGTGATATAGCTCAGGTAGGACTGGGCTCTGTTGTGGATGGTGTGGAGGTTGCCTTCGTCGCCGCCCATGTTGTCATCGAGCTCGCGGATGGCTTCTTCAACGAGTCCTGTGGCGTGGCGGTCGAAGAAATTGAAGATCTGCATCATCCGGGCATTCAGGTGGCGGGAGGTGTAGATGAATTTTTTGTTCTTGGAACAGTCGTAATGCCCGCCTCCGGGGAAACCGGCTGTGGCTGCGGGGGTGGTGAGCATGGCGGCGGAGGCGATGCAGGCTGTCAGGGCGCTCATGAGGATTGATTTGCGGGTCATGTGTCTTCTCCGAAGGGAGTGAGAATTGAGGGAGCTTGGCGACTGTATAGATGCCGGGAAACGCCGGCGCGGGTGTTGGCCCGCGGCGGCGGTGTGTCGTGTGTTATCGAGTCGGGACTATTTATTTGTAGTCGAGGGCGTCCTGGAGCGCGGCGGCGAGCTGGTCGCGGAGTTCGACGTTGCGCGCAGCCATGCGGCTGGCGGTTGAGTGGCAGTAAGAGATGTTGCGTCCGAAGATGCGGGGGCAGTCGTCCAGGTATTCGTGGTAGACGTGGCTGCAGAAGTGGTACAGGTAGTGATGCCCCTCCACTGTGGCGTAGCTGAGGTAGGACTCGTAGTAGGCGTGGATGGTGTGGAGAGTTCCTGCGTCTGCGCCCATGTTGTCATCGAGCTTGCGGATCCCTTCCTCGACAAGGCGGGAGGCGCGCTGATCGAACTGGTTGTAGATCTGGGTGATGTAGGCGTTGATATGGCGGGACTTGTACTGGTACATGCGGTTTTTAGAGCAGTCGTAGTGGCCGTTTCCACCGGCGGTGGCGGTGGGCGCGGTGAGCATCGCGGCGGCGATACACATGGTGAGTGCGGTCGTGATGATTGATTTGCGGGTCATTAATTGTCTCCTCAGAGAGTGGTTCGGGGATGCCGCGCGACAGAACGGATGCAGCAAAGGGGCGAGAATCGCGCGGGCAGCGGTTTGGCTGCGCACGCGGGGGAGTCATCAGAGGGGGTAGCCATCGGCGTACATATCAACGGCATCGTCGAGCAGGTCGCGGAGTTCGGCGGCGCGTGCTGCGGCGGTGTTGCGGGCTTTGTTGATCTGGGCGATGTTGGAGCCGAAGAGCGCGGGGCAGCGGCGGATACCCTGGCGGTAGACGCGACGCTCCAGCCTTCTAAGGCGGTGGTGGAGGTATTCGAGATCCCAGACGATTTCCTTGGTGGCGTCGGTTGAAAGGAGGTTGACTACGGCGGGGTCGCCCTCGTTGGCCTGGATGTCTTCGATCGCTTTGTTGTAGCGGTCCTCGGCGTAGTCGAGGAAATGATTCAGGGTGATCATGGTCTTCGCGCTGAACATGCGTGATTTGTAGATATTGCGATGGCGTTGTGTGCAGTCGTAGTGGGCGTTGCTGCCGGCGGTGGCGGGGGGGGCGGTGAGCACGGCGGTTGCGGCGATGCAGGCTGTGAGCGCGGCCAACAAGATTGATTTGCGTGTCATTTCTCTATCTCCTCAAACAAAAAAAAACGAGCCGGACAGGCGGGGCGGGCGCCGAGATGCGTCCGCTAACGCATTGGACCAGCGGGAGATAGAGAGGTCAACAGATAAGTTATGTAGTCAAACGTGCTTTCTGAGGGTGATTCAGGGGGATTTGCGGACATGGGCAACATAAGTTGATGTAAATACGGACGTTAGATGCGAGATTAGAAAAATCCACTGCCAAATAGGTGAGCGGGTTTTGTTAGGGGCATATGGATTGGGATGGGGCGGCTCAGGCGGCGAGTGCGCCGATAGTGGTGGCGTTCTTCGGCTCGAGGGTATTGGTGGTGCCTTCACCATCGGGGAGGACGTTGTCCAGCGCGCGGGTGATCGCGGCTCGGGCGCGGGTTGCGGCGGCGGTGAGCAGCGCGTTTGAGGAGGCGTTTGCGACCGCGACGGTGCGCTTGAAGGGGTCGGGTGCATCGAGTTGGTTGAGGGCGCGGATTGTCATTTCGGCGATCTGGTTGGTCTGCGCTTTGCCTCGCCCGGCGAGGGTGTTGATCGCGATGACATGGCGATAGGCGGCTTCGTGGATCACGCGCGGTGGGGCACCTTCTGAGGCGAGGAAGTGGATCGCCTGGATGGCACTCCGGGCGACATGATTGATCTCGGTCGCGGTGACGGCGGTGGTGCGCGCGATTGCCATGGTTGCGTTCTCGGTGAGTTGGTGCGGCGTTGGCTGGGCGCTGGCTTGGGAGGTGCTTGTGAAGAGCAGGGTGCATGCGGCGAGCGCGCAGGATATGCGGGTGATCGTGGATCTCATGAGGGGGACTCCTTGTTATGGGGTGGAACCCGGAAGGGGACGACGGCTGCGCACCCGCGGGCCCCCGGTGGGCTCGCGGATGTGCTGTAACGGAAGGCTCAACGGATGAGCGGGGTGCGTATTGCGAGTATTTGGAAGGGTTTGTGTGTGGATTGTGCGGGAAGGGGCGTGAACGGGGGGGGTCGGGTACAGTCGTTGGTGTATGGCAGAAGAACCGATCATCAGTGTGCAGGATGTTGTCAAGGAGTTTGACGACAAGCGGGTGCTCGACGGGATCAATCTCGACGTGCAGGCGGGCGAGACGATGGTGATTATGGGCGGGTCGGGCTCGGGCAAGAGCACGCTGCTGCGGATCATGATCGGGTCGATCCCGGCGACGGAGGGTGCGGTCTGGCTGTTCGGGAAGAACGTGTGCGAGCTGGACGAGTCGGGGTTGAACGGGGTGCGCAAGAAGTTCGGGATCTTGTTCCAGTCCGGCGCGCTGTTCAACTCGATGACGGTTGCGCAGAACGTGGCGCTGCCTTTGCAGGAGCACACGGATCTTGCGAGCGAGATCATCGAGATCCAGGTGAAGATCAAGCTGGAGCTTGTTGGTCTGCGCGAGCACGCGGACAAGTTCCCGTCGCAGATCTCGGGTGGGATGAAGAAGCGTGCGGGGCTCGCGCGGGCGTTGTCGCTCGACCCGCGGGTTCTGTTCTATGACGAGCCGAGCGCGGGGCTGGACCCGGTGACGAGCGCGGAGATCGATCAGCTGATTATCGATCTGACGAAGAAGCTGCACGTGACGAGTGTGGTAGTGACGCACGAGATGGATTCGGCGTTTGCGATCGCGGACCGGATGGCGATGCTGGACAAGGGTCGGATGCTGCGGGTGGGGACGCGGGAGTCGTTCGAGGCGTTGATGAACAAGGACGATGCATCGGCGGCAGGGATGGGTGTGGATGATCGTCTGATCCGGCAGTTTTTGCGTGGTGATCCGGTGGGGCCGATCACGGAGCGGAAAGAGAGCACGAACTACGCGGAGGATCTGTTGGGCGGGCCGGTGGAGGAGCACCGCGAGAAGACGCCGAGCGTGGTGACGACGAGATCGAGCGCGGTGCGGTAGTCTTTGTCGAGTGGGCAACGCGGGTTGTGGGGCTGAGCACGGAGAGGCTTGTGGATGTCGCGGATGCGCAGCAATCGGAATGACGTGATGGCTGGCGGGCTGGTGCTCGCGGCGGTCGTTGGTGCGGTGGCGATTGTGATCATGATCTCGGGGGGTCTCGGGTTCATCGGCAAGCATGATTACCGCGTGCAGTTCCCGCTGCATGTTGGTGTGCATGGGCTTGCGCCGGGGAGCGGGGTGCACCTTGGTGGTCGGCGGATCGGGTCGGTGAAGGATGTCACTTTTTCGGAAGATGCGCAAGGGGAAATGGATGGGATCGACGTGACGATCAGCATCGAGAAAGCGATCCAGCTGCGGGCGGGCGTGATCGCTTTTCTCGAACAGCCGCTGCTCGGCTCGACGGCGGAGATCAATTTCATCTCGCTGGGCACGGGGCCTGGGGCGGTGGCGGGTGAGATCCCGGGGAAGGTTGCGCCGCCGAGGTTGCTGGAGCAGGCGGGGTACGGCGAGAAAGAACAGGCGCGGGTGCGGGTGATCATCGAGAAGGCGGAAGGATTCGTATTGCGCGCGGAAGCGGCTGCGACAGACATGCAGTCGATCATGAGTGATGCGCGGTCGAGGAGCGATGTGTGGTTTGAGCGAGCGGACACGATCTCGGGGGAGTTCGCGGAGTTCGGTGGGAAGGCGAACGAGTTTGTTGATCAGGCGCGGAGTCGGGCGGACCAGATGGAGGAGTTGCTGCGCACGGCGCAGGCGTACATGGATGACAATCGGGGGACGGTGTACGAGGCGATCGACAACGCGCGATCAATGAGCGACAAGGGTGATGCGTTTATGGATCGGCTCAACGGGGAGATCGCGGATCAGCTTGAGGGGTTCCTTGTGGAAGGACGCGCTGTCGAAATGGAAGCGCGGCAGACAGTGGAACTCGTGAACGGGATACTCATCGAACAGACACCGAGTATCCGTAAGAGCATCGCGAACTTCAGGCTCGCGAGCGATGCGATGCGGGACACGATGAACGAGGTGCGCCGCAGCCCGTGGCGGCTGCTGTACCGCCCGGATATGGGCGAGATCGAGTACGAACTGATGTACGACTCGGCGCGGATCTACGCGGGGGCGGTGAGCGATCTGCGCGCGGCGAGCGAGAGCCTGAAGGCGATGATCGATTCGGGCGGGCGCAACGCGACGCGGGGCGAGACGCTCGAGCCGATGCTGGACACGCTGTATTCGAGCTTCGAGAAGTTTTCCGAGGCGGAGGAGGCGTTCCTGGATCAGGTGCTGGGCGCGCAGCCGGCGGCGGGCGGGGAGTAGGCGGGGTAGGCCCCCTCATCCGGTCTCGCTGCGCTCGACCACCTTCTCCCCCGGCGGGGAGAAGGGGCAGAGATCAATGTGCGGCACAAGCAGTTCGCGCACTTTCTATTTCAGCGCATCCGGCAGCTTCTCGTGCAGGGCTTTGAGATCCTGCGCTTTGTCGGCGGGCATGACGAGTGTGGCGTCGGGGGTATGCACGACGACGAGGTTCTCGCATCCGAGCAGGGTGATGGTGTGGTCGGGGTTGTCGGAGAAGGCGAGGCAGCCGGTTGAATCCAGCGCGATGACGGGGCCGGTGGTTCGGTTGGATGCGCTGTCGGCATCGATGGTTTCGGCGAGTGCGGGCCATGAGCCGACGTCGAGCCATGAGACATCGGCGAGGATGGTGCAGATGGTGGTTTTGGAATCGCCGTGCTGCTGCTCGTGGGCGGCGGGCTCCATGACGGCGTAATCGACAGATATTTTGGGGAGGGTGGGGAAGATGGAAGTGAGTTTGGAGTGGTAGTCGGGTGTGCCCCAGGCGCGCGCGATCTCGGTGAGCCCGTCGTAGCAGGCGGGCTCGAATCTGCGGATGCAGTCGAGGAATGTGGCTGCGGACCAGACGAACATGCCCGAGTTCCACCCGAAGCGCCCGGAGGAGAGGTATTTGCGGGCGGTTGGTTCGTCCGGCTTTTCGACGAAGCGCTCGACGGTGAAGGCGAGGTTGTCTGTGTTGTCGATGGGGTCGGCGCGCTCGACGTAGCCGAAGCCGGTGGCGGGGTAGGTGGGTTTGATGGAGAAGGTGACGAGGCGGGAGGCGTCCTGCTCGACGAGGGTGTAGGCGAGGTCGAGGAGTTTGGTGAATGTGGGCACCGGCTCGATGATCTGGTCGGCGGTGAGCACGGCGAAGATAGCGGCGGGGTCGATGTGGTGGAGGATCGCGGCGGTGAGCCCGACGGCGTTGACCGTGTCGCGCCCGATCGGTTCGCCGAGGATCTGGTCGTCGGAGAACTCGGGCATGCGCTCGCGGACGAAGGGGCGGAAGCGCTCGTTTGTGCAGATGTAGCGGCGCTCTGGGGGGACGACATCGGCGAAGCGCTGGGCGGCGATCTCGAGGAGGGAGAGGAGTTGGCCGTCGCGCTCGATGAGGGGGACGAGTTGTTTGGGGCGGGCTGCGCGGGAGATGGGCCAGAGTCTTGTGCCCGAGCCGCCTGCCATGATCATTCCGTAACGCATGGTTTCAGTTTCGGTTGAGTTCGTGGTGATGGCGAGTGCTATTCGGCCAGCATTGTAGATGGGAAGAAGAGTAAAGAGACCCTTACCCGGTCTCGCTACGCCCGACCACCCCGCCTTCGGCGGAGCTTCGACCTTCCCTGCGGGGAGGTCAGTGGCACAAGATGGAAGATCAGATCGGGCACTGGCGGACAAGCCGCCAGTGGCACCCGGCGGGGTTTGTGGTGAGGATTAGAATCGCAATGATACGGCTGCGGCGAGGATGTCGTCGGGCGATAAGAGGTCCGGCTTTGTTTCGACGACGCGATGGACGAGTTTGCGGGCGTCTGTATTTGATTCGCCCAGGCGGACGAGCGCGGCGACGACCTGGAGGGCGGATTCCGAGAAGTTGTCTTCGTCTGTTTGCGCGGTGAGAGGGCGGCGGGCGGAATGGGGAGGGGCGCTCGACTCGATGATGAACTTGTCTACCTTGCCGGAGAGTTCGGCGCAGATGGAATCGGCGGTGCGTTTGCCGATCTCGGGGAGTGTGGCGAGGAGCTTGGTGTCTTTGGCGGCGATTGCGGCGGCGATCTCGGCGGGGGGCAGGGCGAGGGCGCGGAGCGCGCGGCGCGGGCCGATGCCTTTGGTGGTGGTGAAGAGGCGGAAGAAGTCGCGCTGTTCGGGGGTGGCGAAGCCGATGAGGCGGGGGGAGATGGAGGTGCCCTGGGATTGCTGTTCGAGCAGGAGGATGGTGTGGAAGGTGGTGGGATGTGTTGGCGGGGGGTCGAGCTGCTCGGCGAGGAAGGCCGGGAGGTGGAGTTCCAGGGCGAGGGCGTCGAGCGGTGGGGGGAGGGTGACGCGGGCGAGTTGTGCGTCGATGGCTTCGATTGTTGCGGTGAGTCGGTCGAGCATGAGTGTTCGTGATACGCGAGATCGGTCGGGAGTGCTAGTCGGCGTGGGCGGATGTGGGCGTGGGGTATTTCCATTCGTTGTTTTCGAAGACGGGGGGGTGGTCGTTGAGCGTTGAGCCCAGCGCGGTTGCGATGCGGAGGCGGAGGTCGTCGGCGATCTGGGCGGCATCGGCGTTGGGGAGCTGGCGGGCGTAGTCGATGACGGGCAGGAAGCGGATGCGCGAGCGCGAGGGTTTCCAGAGTGAGGCCCAGGCGGGGTCGATCTGGGGAGTGCCGGTGATACAGACGGGCAGGACGAGGGCGTGGGTTTTTTTGATGAGGGTTGCGGCGCCGTGCTGGAAGGGGAGGAGCGCGCCGGGTGGGCGTTCGATGTGCCCCTCGGGGAAGATGCCCAGGGTGTTGTTGGACTTGAGATGTTTGAGGGCGTCGCGGACGCCTCGGGAGGAGGGGGCAGTGCGCGAAACAAAGATCATGCGGAGGAACTCCCACAAGGGAGCGAGGGTGGCGATGCGCATGTCTTCGCCCATCATCCATCGGATCTCGAAGGGCAGGGCTGCCTGAATGAGCAGCGGGTCCACGCCGGCGGTGTGGTTGGCGACGATAACAAGGGGGCGGCGGAGCGGTTCGAGTGCATGGAGGGTTGTGGGCGGGTCGTCTATGTGGAGGCGGTGGATGAGGTGGGCGTAGATCTGCACGGCGCGGTAGGCGGCGCAGGCGGCGAAAGCTGTGGGTTCGCTGGCCCGGAAGTTCGGGGCGGTGAGCCATCGTGCGAAGAGGCACCACGCGATCCAGGCAAGGGCGGTGGCGAGCGGGATCCAGGTCGGGGGCATCCGGATGAGGGTACCCGGTGGCGGTATCCTGCGGGGATGAATGACGGCGCATTGGTCGCGGGCGTGGACCTTGGCGGGACGCATATGCAGGCGGGGGTGGTCGGTGCGCGCGGGGAGATCCTCGGGCGGGCGAGCGCTAAGACGGATGCGCAAGGCGGGTTCGACGCGGTGGTGGAGCGGATCGCGGCTCTGGTGGGTGAGGCGTGCGGCGGGGCGGGGATCAAGGTTGATGTGTTGGGCGCGGTGGGGATCGGTGCGCCGGGAGCGCTTGATGTGTCGCGCCGGGTGGTGCTCGAAGCGCCGAACCTCGGTTGGAACGACAAGCCGCTGGCGGATGCGCTGGGCGCGGCGCTCGGTGGGGTGCGGGTGGAGCTGGAAAATGATGTGAACGCGGCGGTGCTGGGTGAGGCGATCTACGGCGCGGCGAAAGGGGGGGGAGATGTATTCGGGGTGTGGATCGGGACGGGGATCGGCGGGGGGATTGTGCTCGATGGGCGGGTGTTCCACGGCTCGCTCGGGACGGCGGGGGAGTTTGGGCGGATGGTGGATAGCGATGGGGCGTATCTGGAGGCGAGCGCGTCGCGCAAGTCGATCGATCGGCGGATCCGCGCGGTGCGGGGCGGGGACGAATCAATGAGCGCTGGGGAGATGGCGGCGGCGTACCGCGAGGGGGATGTGATCGTGCGCGAGGTGATCAATAGCGCGATGGTGCTGCTCGGCAGGTGTATCGCGAATCAGGTGACGGTGCTGAGCGTGGGGACGGTTGTTGTCGGCGGCGGGCTGGTCGAGGAATTGGGCGAGGCCGTGCTCGCGCTGATTACGGATGAAGTGCGCGAGCATGTGTTCCCGGCATCGGTCGGCGGGCGGGTGAAGATTGTTGGGACCGCGCTCAAAGAGAACGCGGGGTTGCTCGGGGCGGCGGCGGTCGCGCGGGAAGCGCTTGCGGTTGGTGGGGCGGGATGAAATATGCGTTGATCATCCCGGACGGCGCGGCGGACATACCGCAGGAATCATTAGGCGGCAAGACGCCGATCGAGGCTGCGGACACGCCCAACATGGATCGGGTTGCGCGGGTGGGCAGGCAGGGGACGGTGCGGACGACGCCCGAGGGGTACAAGGCGGGGTCGGATATCTGCTGCATGGCGCTGATGGGGTACCCGGTGCGTGAGTATCACACGGGGCGCGCGCCGCTGGAGGCTGCGGCGCTGGGCATCGAGCTGGGGGAGACGGACTGGGTATTCCGGTTGAACCTTGTGACGACGAGCGCGGCGGGGGGGATGCTCGATCACTCGGCGGGGCATATTTCCGATGAGGAAGCGCGTGCGCTGCTGGAGAGTTTGCAGGGGGCGTGGCGCGAGCAGGAGCCCGAGTTGGCAGGGTGCTTTGATCTGTACCCGGGGGTGAGCTACCGGCATATTCTGGTTGATCGCTCGGGGTTTGATTACAGCGCGCTCGAAACAACCCCGCCGCACGAGATCCCGGATCAACCGTTCGAAGCGCACCTGCCCGATCGCGCGGGGGGCGAGCGGATCGCGCGCCTGATGGAGATCAGCGCGGTGGTGTTTGCGTCTCACGGGGTAAACGCGAAGCGGCGCAGCGAGGGCAAGGGCGAGGCGACAACAGCCTGGGTCTGGGGGCAGGGGAGGAAGCCGAGCATGCCCAGCTTTGCGGATGCGTTCGGCAAGCGGGCGTGCATTATTACGGCGGTGGATCTGCTGGCGGGGATCAGCGCGTACGCGGGGATTACGCGGCTCGATGTGGCGGGGATCACGGGGTACCACGACACGGATTACGCGGAGAAGGGGCGGCGCGGGGCGGCGGCGCTGGACGAGTTTGATCTGGTGATCGTGCATGTTGAGGCGCCGGACGAGGCGTCGCACCAGGCGGATCTGGAGACGAAGATCGCGGCGATCGAAGCGATCGACAGGCATGTTGTCGGGCCTGTGGTCAAGAAGCTGGAGTCGTTTGGCTTGGACGAGCAGCGCGGGGTGGATGGTGGTGCGGGAGGATGGCGGGTGCTGGTGGTGCCGGATCATTACACGCGCGTGGATACGCGCCAGCACGATGACACGCCGGTGCCGTTCGCGATGGCGGGGAGCTGGGTGCGCGGGTTGGTGGCGGAGGATTACGGCGAGACGAACGCGCAGAACGCGGATCTGCATATCGCGCACGGGCACGATCTGATGGAGTATTTCTTGTACTCGGGTTTGAAGCGCCCGACCGCGCGCAGGAACGACTAGCTCTGCAATACAGGCAGGTGTTCGAGCCCGATGATTGTTGATCTGGTTTCGTTGTTGAGGTAATCGGCTGTACGCAATGGCGAGGTTGTCTCGGGCCAGCGGTTCAGGGTGTGGGCGCAGTTGTTCGCTCGGGTGCGCGCGACGCGGAGGATGTCCGCGACGACCGCGGAGGCTGTGGGGTAGCGCCCGGCGCCGGAGCCCGAGACGAAGGCGGATTGCATGGCGTCGCCGGCTACGGAGAGGCCCATGTCTGCGTATGTCACCAATCTCAGTCGGGAACGTCCTCCCACTAGCGTGGGGCGATTTGAAACATAGAGTTTGTCACCCTCACGGCGTGCTATCGCAAGCAGTTTGATGGTATACCGCTCGTCTCGCGCTTTGGCCATAAGTTCTGGAGTGATGAATTCGATGCCATTGTTGGGGATGTCGTCAGGGTTAACAGGCGTCCCGAAAGCAATCGCACAAAGGATCGCGAGCTTTTCGGCGGAGTCGCGCCCGGAGACATCGAGGGTGGGGTCTGCCTCGGCATACCCGAGTCGCTGTGCTTCGGCGAGAGTCGCGTCGTAGGAGGCGGGTCTGCCGCTCAGTGCGGCGACTTCTAGTGCGGAGAGGATGAAGTTGCATGTGCCGTTGAGGATGCCGGCGACGGTTGTGATGTCGTTTGCGCCGAGGCAGTCGGTGATGAGGTCAATCGCGGGGACGCCCCCGGCGACGGCGGCTTCCATGGTGAGGGCGCGGTTGTGTTCGCGTGCTGTTGCGAAGAGTTGGCCGCCGTTTTTCGCGATGAGCGATTTGTTGGCGGTGACGACATCCGCGCCGGAGGTGATCGCGCGGGTGAGATACTGGTGTGCGGGGTCGATGCCCCCTGCGACTTCCACGAGGATGTCCGGCTCGGCTGCGAAGAAGGCTTCGGGGTCGTCGGTGAGGAGGCAGGAGGTGGGGAGGGTGATGTCGCGTTTTCGGTCCAGCGATCGGACGAGGACGGAAGCGATTTCGAGAGGCACGCTGGTGCGCTGCTCGTAGAGGGGGGCGTGGCGTTGGAGGAGGTCCGCGACGCCTTGGCCGACGGTGCCGAATCCGATGATTGAGATACGCATGGGGGCACGGTACCGCGCAGGTGTGGTGTGGTGCAGGTAGGTTGGTGCGCATGAAAGAAGCGGGTCGATCATTGGTGTGGTTGAACGGGCGGTTCGTCGAGCGGGCGGAGGCGCGGGTGGGCGCTTTTGACGCGGGTGTGCAGCACGGCGTGGGGGTGTTCGAGACGATGATCGGGGTTGGCGGAAGGGTTTTCCGGTTGGCAGAGCACATGGGACGGCTCGAACGATCGGCGCGAGAGCTGGGCTTGAGCGAGTCGCTCAACACGCGGGCGCTGGGCGAGGCGGTGGAGACGGTTGTTGCCAAGAGCGGCTTGGCGGAGGGGGAGGCTCGGGCGCGGATCAGGCTGACGGTGACGGGTGGGGATCTGAATTTGTTGCGGGGCGAGGGCGGTGGGGGGGGGGGTGGGGATCCGACGGTGTTGATTGATGTGCAGCCCGCGCAGCAATATCCCGAGGCAATGTTCGAGCAGGGGATCGGGGTGGTTGTCGCGGAGACGAAGGCGAACCCGCTCAACGCGCACGAGGGGCACAAGACGCTCAATTACTGGTGGCGGCTGCGCGAGTTGCAGCGGGCGGCGGCGAGCGGGGCGGGCGAGGCGCTGGTGTTGCAGGTGACGAACCACGCGTGCGGCGGGTGCGTGAGCAATGTGTTTGGTGTGAAGGATGGGACGTTGATGACGCCGATCGCGCGGGGTGAGGAAGGGGGGGCGAAAGGCGCAGAGGGTAGGAGCCCGGTGTTGCCCGGGATCACGCGCGGTGCGGTGATGGAGTTCGGCGAGAAGCGGGGGATGGGGTGCGCCAGGCCGATGATCGCGGTGGGGGATCTGCTGGACGCGGACGAGGTGTTTCTGACGAACTCGAGTTGGGGGGTGCTGCCTGTGACGCGGGTCGAGGCGCACACGATCGCGGACGGCTCGGTGGGCGAGGCGACGCGGGTGCTGCGCGCCGCGTGGCTCGAAGCGCTAGCGGAAGAGATCTAGAGTGGCTATTCGATATCGCGCCGGATGACGCGGACGTTCTCGCGTTTGTCTTGAAGCGTGCGCCCGCCGCGGATCTTCGCGATGAGCATCTGGACGGCGAAGACGAGCGCGCCGAGTGCGATGACCACGCCCCCGATGACGAGCGAGAAGACGCCGAGGATCACGAGCAGCCCGAGGGCGGCGATCGTGAGGACCACGAACCCGATCCGGGCGAGCGGGGAGGGGGAGGCGACGCGGAAGGCGCGTGACGCCTGCTCGTAACGGGCTCGGAAATCAGGTTGGGCAGCGGCCATCATGTGGATTGTATGGGTGAACGGGGTGGGCGATTTCAGGGGGGCTATGCTTGGGCAGATCGGTGCGGTCGGGGGGTATGGAGAGGACACGCGTGGCGGACGAGCAGACAAAGGCGAGCGGGGCGACGGGGATTCCCGAGGACAAGCGGTTCGTGCACCTGCACCTCCACTCGGAGTATTCGCTGCTCGACGGTGGGAACCGGCTGGATCGGCTGGTGGACCGGGTGGCGGAACTGGGAATGGACGCGGTCGCGGTGACGGATCACGGGAATCTGTTCGGCGCGATGTCGTTCTACGAGAAGGCGCGGAAGAAGGGGATCAAGCCGATCCTCGGGGTGGAGGCGTATGTCGCTGCGGGCGATCGTCGGGACAGGACGTACACGGGTGTGAAGGACGGCGGGCACCACCTCGTGCTGCTCGCGGAAAATCTGACGGGGTGGCAGAACCTGCTGAAGCTGTGCTCGGAGGCGTACCTCACCGGGTTTTATTACAAGCCGCGGATGGACCGCGAGATCCTCGCGGAGTTCGGCGAGGGGTTGATCGCGATCAACGGGCACCTCGGGTCGGAGCTCGCGTTCCACCTTGTTGAATACGAAAAGACCAAGAAGGAAGAGCACTACGAGGCGGCGAAGGATGTGGCGCGGTGGCACGCTGAAAACTTTTCGCCGACGGCAACCGGTCCCCGGTTCTATGTCGAGCTGCAGCACCACATCCCCGAGCAGAACGCGATCAATCCGCACCTGATCCGGCTCGCACAAGAGATGGATCTGCCTCTTGTGTGCGACAACGACTCGCATTTTCTGCTGCGCGAGCAGCACGATGCGCACGACACGCTGATCTGCATCTCGATGGGGAAGGTCAAGGACGATCCGGACCGGATGCATTATCCGGAGGAGCTGTACGTCAAGTCGCCGGGGGAAATGCGGGAGTTGTTCGAAGCGGAATATGGGGATGTGGGGGGGGAGGCTTGTGATAACACGGTGCGGATCGCTGATCGGTGCAACGTTGAATTGGAGTTCGGGAACCATGCGCCGGTGGTGAAGGTGGTGCGCCCGGAGAAGATCTGTTCGTACGAGGGACAGGCGGGGCTCACGGAGTGGTACAAGGCGTTCAGCGCGGATTTCGATCTTGAGCCGTTCGACGCGACGAAGGATTCGGAGTCGCCGGAAGAACTCAAAAAACAGTGCGACGCGATGCTGCGGGATCTGGCGCTCGCGGGGTTGATCTGGCGGTACGGGCCGAACGTGCTGGCGAAGAAGCGCTCGAACAAGATCAAGGCGTGCAAGGACAAGCTGGAGGGGTTCCGCCGGTTTGATGACGAGGAGCGAGATGCGATTCTCGCGCGGTTCGACCGCGAGTTGAAGATCCTGGCGGACAAGGATATCAGCGCGTATTTCCTGATCGTGTGGGACTTTGTGAACTGGGCGCGTCAGCGGGGGATCCCGGCGAATGCGCGTGGCTCCGGTGTGGGCACGATGATCGGGTACGTGCTGGGCATGAGCAACGCCTGCCCTGTGGAGTATGGGTTGCTGTTCGAGCGGTTTACCGATCCGGATCGTTCGGAATACCCCGATATCGATATCGATCTTTGTCAGGATGGCAGGCAGGACGTGATCTCGTATGTGCGCGAGAAGTACGGGCATGTGGCGCAGATTATTACGTTCGGGACGCTCAAGGCGCGCGCGGCGATCCGGGATGTCGGGCGGGTGTTTGATATCCCGCTGCCCGAGGTGGACAAGATCGCCAAGCTGATCCCTGAGCAGCTCAACATCACGCTCGATATGGCGCTGGAGCAGGAGCCGGATCTCAGGGCGCTGTACGACAACGACCCGCAGGTGAAGCGGCTGATCGATACGAGCCGCGTGCTGGAGGGGCAGGCGCGTCACAGCTCGGTGCACGCGGCGGGGGTGATCGTTGCGACGCGCCCGCTCAGCGAGATCGTTCCTCTGTACAAGCCGCCGAGCACGGACGATATCGTCACGCAGTGGGACGGCCCGACGTGCGAGCGGATCGGTCTGCTCAAGATGGATTTCCTCGGGCTGCGCACGCTGAGCACGATCGAGCGGTGCAAGGCGTTGATCCGCGAATCGATGGATACCGAGACGACATGGCGCTCGCTCTACTACGGACGCGAGGAGGAGCTGCCTGGCGAGGAAGTGCGCGCGGGCGTGGACCCTCTGGATCTTGAACGGATCAAGTACGACGACCCGCGCGTCTATGAGATGTTCCAGCGGGCGGACACGGTTGGGGTGTTCCAGTTTGAATCGGGCGGGATGCGCCGGCTGCTCGCGGAGATGAAGCCCGACAGGCTCGAGGATCTGATCGCGGCGAACGCGCTGTTCCGCCCGGGCCCGATGGACCTGATCCCCGATTACAACGCGCGCAAGCACGGCGAGCAGTCGGTGCCGCGGGTCCACCCGATCGTTGATGGGTACACCGAAGAGACGTACGGCGTGATGGTGTACCAGGAGCAGGTGATGCAGATCGTACACGGGCTCGGCGGGATCCCGCTGCGCAGCGCGTACTCGCTCATCAAGGCGATCTCCAAAAAGAAGGTCGAGGTCATCGACGCGAACCGCCCGAAGTTCATCGAGGGTGCGCACGAGAAGGGGCTCGAAAAGCACAAGGCGGAGGAACTGTTCGACCTGATCCTGAAGTTCGCGGGGTACGGCTTTAACAAGAGCCACTCGACGGGGTACTCGATCATCGCGTACCAGACGGCGCTGCTGAAGACGTATTTCCCGAACCAGTACATGGCGGCGTTTTTGACGTACGAGAGCCAGTCGCAGAAGGTCGAAGACTGGATCAAGTACAAGGACGACTGCCGCAAGACGGTGTTCGCGAGCGGGAAGATCGGGGTGGATATCCATCCGCCGGACGTGAACAAATCGGATTCTGATTTCACGGTTGTGTTCAGCGAGGGAGAGCTGCACGACGCGCAGGGCGGGCACGTGCGGTTCGGGATGCGCGCGATCAAGGGGGCGGGGACGAAGGCGATCGAGGCGATTGTTTCCGAGCGGAAGGCGAACGGGGCGTACAAAAGTTTGTACGAGTTCTGCGAGCGGATCCCGCCGGGTGTTGTGAACAAGGCGACGATCGAGGCGCTGGTTGTGTGCGGCGCGTTCGACGCGGTGCACTGCCGCGACGAGCGCCCGAACATGGTCGCGACGATCGAGCCGGCGGTGAGCGCGGGGCAGACGGTGGCGAAGGATCGCGCAGCGGGGCAGTCCTCGCTCTTTGGTGGTGGTGGAGATGGTGATGATGCTGGCAGCGGATCGGATAAAGGGGAAGCGGGAGGGGAAGACCCACCCCTTGTGCGCGCGGCGTCGTGGGACGAGAAGGAACTGCTCAAGCGCGAGAAGGAGGCGCTGGGGTTTTATGTATCGAGCCACCCGCTGGAGCAGCACGCCGAGGAGATCGGGTTGTATTCGACGATCACCCTCGATGGGTTGAAGAGCGCGCCGCAGAACGCGCCGGTGGTGGTGGGCGGGCTGGTGTCTTCGGTGCGACCGATCGTGACACGGACCGGCAAGAACCCCGGCTCGAAGATGGCGATCGTGACACTCGAAGATGATCGGATGAACATCGACGCTGTGCTGTTCACGCGCACATACGCCGAGTGCAGCGCGATGCTGCGGACGGACGCGGTCGTGCTGCTCGTTGGCAAGGCGGACCACTCGCGGGGCGACCCGCAGGTGATCGTCGAGCGGGTGGTCCCGATCGAGCGTGCTGCCACGGAACTCGCGAAGGGTGTGCGTCTCACGATCGACGAGGCGCAGCACAACGGCAGCGCGATGGCGACACTCGAGCATGTGCAGGGGATTCTGAGTTCGCCTGCAGCGCGTACGCCGGGCGGGGCGAGGGTGCCGGTGGTGTTCGTGGTGAAGGGCGCCGAGGCGGAGTATGTGATGCAGTCGCGCGAGCCGATGATGACCGCGACGCCCGAGGCGCTGGGGTACCTGCGCGATGCGCTCGGCGAAGGCAACGTGAGCGTGATGGGGTCGAACGGGGGTTAGCCGGGGTGCCATGCTACACGCGCTTCGCGTGAAGCATGCCCCAGTGGTGGTTTAGCCTGCGGCTGTACAACGGCACCTGCGCATGGCATTTAGTGTTTCCGTTTGGCGAGTTGATCCAAGCGCTGCTGGATCTTGCGGAGCAGGCGGTTCTGTCGGGCGGTATCGGGGAAGCGCCCGAAGGTTGCGCTGGCGTTGATCTCGCGCGGCTCGAAGTGCCCGCGGGTGAAATTGTCGCAGGCGAGTTCGATGCGGAGCGGGGTGTGGCGCGCATCGGTCATGCGGTAGATGCGCAACGAGTCGCTCGGTTTTTCGACGGCTTCCACCGCGACCCCCGAGTACGAACACGCCCAGCGGATCGCGGGGTCCAGATCGATCAGACGCCCGGCGAGGGTGGTGATCGACGGGGACTCGATCGCGGCGGGGAGGGCTTCGTGATCTGGTGTCTGCGGCGCTGTTTGAGAGGGCGCAATAGCTGTTTGAGGGGTGAGTGAGCGGGGCTTATTTGCAGCACATCCCGTGAGCGAGCACGCGCCGAACACGCCTATCGCCATGATCAGGGGGGAAAAACAGGGGCAAACAGGATGATTTTGGGTTGGCGCGGGCATATTCTCGGGCTCAAGACTGGCTTCGGGCTCCGGCATCCGGGGTAGAATGCCGATCGACATGGTACGGGGCTATGGGGGAATCTGCGGACCCTTGGTGGGAATCCGCTGCGGTTGGTGGGCAACCGCACTGGCACGAAGCGAGCGCGAGCACACATCCATTGCAACTGACTATTGATGTTCCCGAATCGGTCGATCGCGTCGCTGTCTTCGGCGCGGGGGACCGGAACTTGAAGCTGATCCGCGACGGGCTCGGCGTGGGGGTTGTTGCGCGCGAGGGGCAGGTCCGGCTCGAGGGCGACGGCCCCTCGGTCGAGGCGGCGCGGATCGTGGTGGACAGGCTGGTCGATGCGTCGCGCGAGAAGAAGACGCTGCCGCGGCCGGCGGTGATGGACGCGATCGCCGAGGCGGGGTGGCGTGCGCAGCGCGGCGGGGTGATCGCGCAGGCGACGGGGAGCAATTGCATGGGAGGTTGGGGCTCCGGCGTGGATGTGTATGCCAACGGGCGACCCATCACCGCTCGCACCGAGAATCAGGGCGTCTATCTGGACGCCATCCGGGACAACGACCTTGTTTTCGCGGTGGGGCCAGCGGGCACGGGCAAGACATACATCGCGGTCGCGGCGGCGATCCACATGCTCAAGCGTGGCATGGTGCGCAAGGTGATCCTTGCTCGCCCCGCGGTCGAGGCGGGCGAGAAGCTCGGTTTCCTGCCGGGCGATGTGTTCGAGAAGGTGAACCCGTATTTGCGTCCGCTGCTGGACGCGCTGCACGACATGATGGACTACGCGACCGTCAAGCGGTTCATGGCGAACGATGTTGTAGAAGTCGTGCCTCTTGCGTTCATGCGCGGGCGCACGCTGAACGATTCGGTGATCATTCTGGATGAAGC
Source organism: Phycisphaerales bacterium (assembly GCA_029260435.1). Taxonomy (GTDB): domain Bacteria; phylum Planctomycetota; class Phycisphaerae; order Phycisphaerales; family UBA1924; genus OFTM74. The sequence continues at coordinate 22,693 of JAJDDG010000014.1, forward strand.
ACAGAACACGACGCGCGGGCAGATGCAGATGTTCCTCACGCGGATGGGCGAGCGATCCAAGATGATTGTGACCGGTGATATCACGCAGATCGATCTGGAAGATCCGAGGGAGAGCGGGCTGATCGATGCCGGGCGCCGCCTGCGCCGGGCGAAGGGTGTGGGGATGTGCACGCTCCAGAAGGCTGATGTTGTACGCCACGCGATTGTCCAGCGGATCATCGAGGCGTATGACGACACCGCCGATTCCCCGAACACCTTCCTGGAGGATGACGATGGGTGATCGCCGGTTGCCGTTCTCCAACGGGAAAAAGAACACGCGCAGCGCGCGCGCCAAGCGCGGGGCGAAGCGCCGGGCGGCGTTGCTGGGGCGCATTGGTGCGATCGTCACGCACGAGTCGTTCGTCCCGAACGTGGCGATCGGGCTTGTCCTCACGCTTGTGCTGACGCTCGTGGTGGGCTCGGCCCGCGAGAACGAGATGGGCGTTGTCGGGCGAGCCGCCCGCGAGACGCGCATCGTGCGGATGTCATTCGACCTGGTGGATCCGGAGGCGACAGATCGGGAGCGCGAACTCGTTGAGCGGAGCGCGCCGCTTGTGTTCCAGAAGGATGTGCTGGCGTGGGAGGAGCTCGAACAATCGCTCAAGACATTGCCCTCGGCGCTGGCGATCTCCGAGACGATCGACGAGGTTGCAGACGAGTACCGCGAGCCGTTCAAGCTGACACCCGAGCAGTTCGAGGCGATCAAGGGGGTCGGCGGCACGCCGGGGCAACTCTCGGCGTGGGAACAATCGATCGACCGCCTGCTGAGCTGGCTCGAAGAGATCCCGCACCTATCGACCGAGGATTATCAGGTCACGCTGAACGCGGGCACGACGCAGCTCGAACTGCTCGGCGCGCTCAGGCCCACAGTCGATAAGACGAGTGCGCTGGCGATCGAAACGCAGAACGAATCGAAGCGGGAGAGCCTCAAGGGGCAGCTCTCGAACACGACGTACCGCGCTGGTCTCTACGGGATCCAGGGGCAGGTGGTTGTGCAGCGGCTGCTGGGAACACCGACATTCCGGTACAACAGCCAACTCACAGAAAGACAACGGTCAGAGTTGTCCGCGAGTGTGACGCCGATCAAGCGATCGTACACCGCGGGCGAAGTGATCTACCAGCGCGGCGAGATCCTCGACGACGCCAAGCTCGAACTTTCCCGGACCGAGCGCGAACGGTTCCTCGGTTCGGTCGGTGCGTGGGGGCGGTTCGTGTCGTGGGCTGGGCTCTCCGGGTTGATGGCGGTGCTGGTGTTCGGCGCGGGGGCATACCTCTGCGTGTACTACCCGCGAGCGGCCCGCAAGGTCTGGCGGGTGACCGCCCTCGCGTCGCTCATCGGCGGCACCGCAGCGGTCGCGTGCATGGGTGTTGTGTGGTCTCCCGATGTGTTGTGGCTCGGCGCTGTTGCGCCGGTGGTCTTCGCAGGGATGATGTTTGTGGTGGCGTACGACGTGCGCCTGGCGCTGGCGTTCGGGGCGATGCTCGGCGCGGTGGTCGCGCTGGGGTTGGGGCTGTCGATCGCCGAGCTCGGCGTATTGATCGCGGGGGTTGGTATTGCGGCGTGGCAGCTCGCGGATATCCGCAACCGCTCGGATGTTGTTCGTGCGGGCGTGGTCACGTCCGTCGTTCTCTCGATCGGGTGCGCGATCGCGATCACGCTGGGCAAGCCAGTGGAGTTCTTGTTCGCGACAGAGAGTGCCGCGGATGTGCTCCAGGCGGGCGGCGGCGGGTTCCTCGCCGGTGCGCTGACGCTTGTTGTATTGCCGAGCGTCGAGCGGACGTTTGACATTGTGACCGGGATGACGCTCACCGAATGGCGCGACCCGCGCCAGCCCCTGCTGCGCGAGCTGCAGGCGCGCGCGCCGGGCACGTTCAACCACTCGCACACCGTCGCCACACTCGCCGAGGCGGCGGCGGACGCGATCGGCGCCGATTCACTGCACCTGTATGTCGGCGCGCTGTACCACGATGTGGGCAAGATGAACAAGCCCGAGTACTTCGTGGAGAACCAGTCGGGCGGGCGCTCCAAGCACACCAAGCTCTCGCCCGCGATGTCGCTGCTCGTGATCGTCGGGCATGTGAAAGACGGCGTGGAACTCGCGCGCGAGTACGGGCTGCCGCGGAGCTTGCAGCGGTACATCGAGACGCACCACGGCACGACGCTCGTCGAGTACTTCTACGACCAGGCGAAGCGCCGAGCAGAGGCAAAGGACGACGCGGACGCCCCCGAAGAGATCGAGTACCGCTACCCCGGCCCCAAGCCGCGGACGAAAGAGCAGGCGGTGCTGATGATCTGCGACGCCGTGGAGAGCGCGACGCGCGCCATGGCCGAGCCGACCCCGAGCCGCATCGGTGCGCTGGTGCATGAGTTGGCTGGCAGGCGTCTGATGGACGGGCAGTTCGATCAATGCAACCTCATGCTGGGCGAGGTGCGCAAGATCGAGGAGACGGTGACCAAATCGCTCTGCGCGATCTACCACGGTCGCATCGCCTACCCCGGTGCGGACAAGGACAAGAAACAGCAATCGGACAAGGCGGACCCGAAGGTCGGCGGCGCGCGGGGCTAGGCGCTGCGCGTCCGCACTTCCCGCTCGCGCTGGACGATTGTCATCGCCTCGATGATCGCGCGCTCGAGGTCATCGTTCGTGATGAAGTAATCGTACGCCCCGCTCTCGCGGGCTTCGGCGATCTCGGACTGTGCGAGGTCGAAGCGGTGCTGGATCGCTTCCTCGGTGTCGCGGTCGCGGTTGCGCAGACGCCGGAGGAGTTCTTCGTCCGAGGGTGGCAGGATGTAGAGCGTGAGCGCATCGGGCATCGCCCGTTTCACTTGGGTGGCCCCCTGCACCTCGATATCCAAAATCACCACCCGCCCGCGCTCCAGTTGCCCCCGCACTGGTTCGGCGAGGGTGCCGTAGTGCTTGCCGGCATAGGTCGCGTGCTCAAGAAAATCCCCCGCCTCGAGGCGGGCCCGGAATTGCCCGTCGGTGAGGAAGGCGTAGTCCACGCCGTCCACATCCGCGTCGGTCTGGGCTCGGGTCGTTGCGCTCACCGAGAAGGTGGCGTCCTGGAGGCGGCGTTCGATGGTCCGGGCGATGGTCGTTTTTCCCACACCCGAGGGCCCGGAGACGACCAGCAGCATGCCGTTGTCGGTGTCCGAGGGCAGGCGGTGGGTCGAATCAGGGGGCATGACCGACACTGTACCCCCACCTTCCCCGCCACGATGTGCTCTGTTCGTCTCCATCTGCAGAGGATACGGGAGAGTCGGGGATGCTGTATCGCGTGTGGAAAAGCTGTTCTAGCGTTTGAAGGCGTTCACATCCGCGACGACATCGATCCGCAGCACCGTCTCGTCTTCCGCCGGCGGGTCGGCCCCCTCATCCACCATGCGGACCTTCAGGCGGTAGGACCCGATGGTGAGCGTCTCGGGCAGGTCGATGATCTGCACGACGAAGAAATCCCGGCGACGATTACGCGACCAGTCGGTGATTGTTTCGTTGGGCTTGCGCCACGCGAGGGTGTCCTCGCGGTCCCCGGCGTGGTACAGCGTCAGGTCCTGCAGCAGTTCGACGGCGTAGCCCGACTGCCCGTCCTGCACCGTCTCGCGGTGGGAGAAGCGGTCTACCTCGACGTACACGATCAACCGGTGGCGGCGACCTGCGAGGAGTTTGTACCTGCCGTCGTACTTGGGCAACTCGGTAAAGAGCCCGAAGCCGTCCACCTTGGTGCACAGCGCGGTGGTGGGCACGCGCAGCGCGTGCTGCTGGGTGAGTTGGTCGGTGAACCGCTGGGCGAGGGAGGCGATGTCCGCGTTCTCGGCGTTGGAGGTGAACTCCTCGCGTGAGTTGCGGAACAGATCGCGCCAGGCGCTGAGCGCCTGCACGTCGCGCGGGTGGAGGTTTGTCATGGAGCCCGAGGAATCGCTCAGGTAGTAGGAGTTAAACGTGCCGGGCTGGATCAGATCCAAAGCAGCCAGGCGCACGAGCGTGGGCACGGGCCAGTCCGGGGAGTTCGCCTCATCGCGGAGGATGGTCGCCAGCTCGCGGACGAGTTCGGCGCGGTGCGCTTCGGGGTCCGTACGTTGCGCGGTGTAGGCATCGATCTCGTTGATTGTTGAAGCGGTGTGTTGCTCGCTCGCGGTGTAGTCGGTGATCGCTGGATCAACCTCGTACGACTTCGAAAGGTTCGCGCTGGGTGGCGGGGTGTTGTCATTGATGAACGGTTGGCGCGCGGGCGATGCCGCGCGGGTGTCCAGCGCGTCTTCCTCGAACTCGTCGAGCAGCGAGCTGATCTCGTCGGAGGCAACGAGGCGGTCCTTGTAGTACTGCTCGGCGTTGTCCGGCTCGGCGTTCGCGCCCCTGGGCGTCGGCGATGAGGCGGAGCACCCGCACGCGACGAGGGCGAAGATCAGCGCGAGCGAGAGGAAGGCGAGGCGGGCGAATCGGTGGGGGTGCGGTAGGGTCATCGTGGTGCGTCCATGCATGAGGTTGACGCAGCTCCGCTGCGCGAGACGATGGGAGGGCGCAAGAAACGCGCTCCGCATCATCTCTATCGATCACCCGCGGCAGATCGCTGCAAAACGCAGGATCAGGATTTCGAGGGTGCGGGTTTCGGATTCCAGCTGGGCTTTGACGCTGGACTTGGAGAAGGACTTGGAGCTGTAATCCGCCTCGACGGTCTTGGTGAGCAGGTCCGCGAAGGCCCTGGGGGGGGCGTTGCGGGCGGCCCCCATCACCGCGTTGGCGACGCTGTGGGGCCAGATCTTGGGCGGCTGCCCGTGCCTGCCGTCTTCCATCCACCGCGCCGAGGCGTGGAGCTTTTTCGCGAGGTCTGTCAGCGCGAAGCGGACGCGGATCGGGGCATCATTCGCCAGGATGTCGCGCAGCTTGGCGAGGGTCTTCTCGGGCGGCGCGGTCAGCGCGAGCAGCTGGATGTCGTAGACATTCTGTTCGCGCGAGACGCCCACAAACTGCTCGACCAACGCGTGGTCGATCGAGCCGCCATCGGCGCACGCCGCCGCGAGCTTGGCGAGTTCCGAATCGAGGTGGGCAAGATCGGGCCCGAGTCGTTCGACGAGCAGCTCGGCTGCGCCGGGTTCGATCACGCGCCGGTGCTGTTTCTCGCTCCGCGCGATCGACCACCGAATCGCGTCGAGTTCGCCGATCGCGTCGCACTTCATGTGCACGCCCACCTCACCGATCATCTTGTCCAGCTTGCCCTTGTGCCATGTCCCGGCGCGCAGCACGAGGCACGCGCTCTCGGAGGGTGATTGGGCGTACTTCTCGACGCGCGCTCGGTTGTCGCCCTTCACAAACTGATCTGCGTTGTCCACCACCACGATCTTGTGCTGCGCCATCAGCCCCATCGAGCGGCACTCGTCGAACACATCCGCAGGGTCGGCGCGCTCGCCGTCGAACTTGAGCACATCGCTCGGCGCGTCCTGCTCGGCGACGAGCGCCTTGAGCTGATCGAGGTACGCCGACTGGAGGTACGCGTCCTTGCCGGTGAGCAGGAGGATGCGCGTCTCGCGGGTGATCGGCTCGGGCTTGGTTGCGGGTCGTTTACCCATGGCGGACAGCATACGCTTAGGCTTGCGTTGCGGAGGCTGCGGTGAAGCGTTTTTCGGGATGCTGGTTCGGGCCCTTTGAGTTGCGGGGTCTCCTGCGCGCGCTGCGGAGTGATTCGCAGGGGGAGCGGCTGATCGGGTGGGGCACTGTTCAGCAGCGTGACGGGCTGGGGATTTCTGTCGCGATGCTGCTGCTGGGGGCCGTGCCGGGCGTTGGCCCGCTGCTGGCGATGAGCAAGACCCAGGATTTTTCCCGGTTCCTGGTGCTCACCGATCGGCGTCTACTCGTGTTCCGTGTGGACCACCGCAATCCCAGCGACCCGAAGAACGCCCCCGAGCACGACATCCCCCTTGCATTGCTGACTGTGGGGCGGACGGTCGAGCCGCATGTATTTGAGGTGGGGGTATGCACCGATCCCGCGGAAACAAACGAAGAGGATTCCGGAATGAGCCGCCTCTTGGGGACGTTCGAGGTGCTGCGATCAGATGGTGGCCCGCCCGCCCGCCTGAGGGACGCATTGGGCGTGCTCGCGACGCAGGGGGATGCCGCAGCGGATTAGCAGGTTCCGCATCCGTAAAACTGGTCGTGATGCTTGTGGCGGGGCTGGCGGTTTCGATACACTCTTTCTTCGGGCTCACTGGTGGATCGGGTGGGGGCTGGTGGGGGGGAGCGGGCCCGTATATACAACTTGGTCGGTCGGGGGAATCGGCGGTGGGGAGGGTGCCGGTGACGGGGTTGGTGGGGGGGCGGTTGGTGGCGCGCCGCGCGTCCCGGCTGGGATCACAACCCTTTTTATTCGGGCGCGCACCGCCCGGGAGCAGGAGGTCGCTCGTGTCGAGCTACACAACAGCGGACATCAGGAATATTGTCTTCACTGGGCAAACGGGGGGTGGCAAGTCCACGCTGATCGAGGCGATCCTCCACCACGCTGGCGCGATCGGCAAGATGGGATCCGTGGAAGAGGGGAGCCTGGTCTGCGATTACGAGCAGGAAGAAAAAGAGCACCGCCATTCGCTCAACTCCGCGCTCGCCAGCTTCGACCACGCGGGCAAACACTTCAACCTGATCGATACACCCGGCTCACCCGATTTCCTCGGGCAGGCGATCGGCGCGCTGCCCGCCGCCGAGACCGTCGCTATTGTGATCAGCGCGGACAAGGGGGTGCAGACCGTCACGCGGCGCATCCGCAAGATCGCCGCCGACCGCAAGTTTCCGTGCGTCATCGTCGTCAACAAGATCGATGACCATCTCAAGGATCTCGAAGAACTCGTCGAGGGCATCCGCGAGTCGTTCGGCCCCGAGTGCCTGTGCCTGAACCTGCCCACCCCGGACGGCTCGGATGTCGTCAATCTCTTCGAGAAGACCGAGGGTGATGTGTTGTTCTCCGACGCCGCTACGCTGCACACCGCGATCGTCGATCAGGTGGTCGAGGTGGACGAAGACCTCATGGCGACCTATCTCGAAACCGGCGAGGTCTCCCGCGAACAACTGCACGACGCGTTCGAAAAAGCCCTGCGCGACGGACACCTCGTGCCCATCATGTTCTGCTCGGGCAAGACCGGCGTCGGCGTGAAGGATCTGTTGCACGATATGGAAGCGCTGTGCCCCTGCCCCGTCGAGGGCAACCCGCGCCCGTTCGTGCTCAAGGATGGCGATAACGAGCCCACCGTATGGCACGCCGAGCCCGACGCGAGCAAGCCCGTCGTCGCGCACGTCTTCAAGGTCACGACGGATCAGTTTGTCGGCAAGCTCTCGTTGATGCGCGTCCACCAGGGCACCGTCAAGCACGGGCACCAGTTGCACGTCACCGGCGAAAAGAAAAACGTCCGCCTCGCGCACCTGCACAAGGTGTCGGGCAAGGAACATCAGGAGATTCAGGAAGCGATCCCGGGCGATATCGTCGCTGTCGCGAAGGTCGAAGAACTCGTCTTCAACGCCGTGCTCACCGAGGACCCGGCGCTCTCGAGTCTGCGGTATCGCCCGCTGCCGATGCCCCGCCCGATGTACGGGCTCGCCATCCAGGCCAAGAGCCGGGGCGACGAGGGCAAGATCTCCACGGCGATGCACAAACTCGTCGAGGAGGATCCCACCTTCAAGATCGAGCGTGTTGCCGCGACGAAAGAAACCGTCGCGTACGGCTTGGGCGAACTGCACATGCGCGTGATCATGGAACGCATGAAGCATCGCTTCAAGCTCGAACTCGATACACACCCGCCCAAGATCGCCTACAAGGAAACCATCACGGCGCTCGGCGAAGGGCACCACCGCCACAAGAAACAATCCGGCGGCGCGGGGCAGTTCGGCGAGGTCTTTCTCAAGGTCGAACCGCTCACGACCAACGGCGACGATGAACACGACCCGACCGACAAGTGGTGGGGCAGGCTCGAGTTCGTTGACGATACCGTCGGTGGCTCCATCCCCAAGCAGTTCCTTCCCGCGATCGAGAAGGGCGTCCGCCAGGCGATGGAAGACGGCGCGATCGCCGGGTACCCGATGACCGGTGTCCGCGTCCGCGTGTACGACGGCAAGTACCACCCGGTCGATTCCAAGGAAGTCGCCTTCATCAAGGCGGGCAAGAAAGCCTTCGTGGACGGCGTGCAGAACGCCAAGCCGGTGCTCCTGGAGCCCGTCTGCGATGTCGAGATCACCGCGCCCTCCACATCGATGGGCGATATCGCCGCCGACCTCGCCGGAAAACGCGGGCAGGTCGCCGGGACGAATGTCCTGCCGGGCGATATGTGCCTGATCGAGGCCAAGGTGCCCCTCGCGGAGATGAACGCCTACTCGAGCCAGCTCAAGAGCATGACCGCCGGGCAGGGCGCGTTCACGATGGACTACTCCCACGACGAGCGGACCCCGCCGAATGTGCAGGCCGACATCGTCGCGGCGTTCAAGCCCGAAGACGAAGAGGACTAACAATCTCGATTCTTCGAAACTGTTTTTATCAGCAACCCGTGCGCACCAGCGTGCGGGTTGTCTTTGCAATGTGCTGCGCAATCGCGCTCTCCGCCTGTTCCGAGAAACAATCATCCGACAGCGGACGTAACAAGCTCGATGATGCGATGGCCGACGCGCAGGCGTGGATGCAGGCGGATGTCGCTGTTGCAGAGCTGGGCGAGCGCATCAGTGTGTACGTCCTACGTTACGACTCCGAGTCAGACGAGATCAAGGCTGTCTATGTCTACAACCCCGAGCAGGCGCACCCGGTCTCCGGGCTCGTCTCGCCGATCATCGGGTTCTTCGCCGACACACTCCTGGAATGGGACCAACGCGATCCAATCCCGTTCGATCCGCAACTCGTCTGCGTGCAGGACACCGAGACCTCCACACTCGCCGAAGGCGAATCGGCCGACGTGGATACGCTCGTCATGCGATCCATCGCGGATCTGGACCCGACGGCCGCATCGCTGTTGTTCGCCCGCGCGGGTCGGGAGCGCATGGAAGAACTCTGGTCGAACATGTTCGCCGACCCGCGCAACAAGCCGCTGCTCGCGCCGTGCGAGGTCGAGCGCGTCAAACTCGCACCGCTGGCCTCCATACGCGAAAACTTCGAGCAGGCCGACGAGGCGCAGCGTCGCGTGTTGCTTGGATCCGAGATCGCCCAGACACCCGCAGTCATGCAGATGTACGAGCTCTGGTCCCTGCCCGTCTCCGTCGAAACCGCCGGGCACTTTGTCACGCCGATGGAACTCGCACTGGCGATGCTGATCTTCGATGACCTGAGCATCGCATTACCCGACGCGCCCATCGCCCGCACCATGGAACTGCTCGACGGCGTGTCCGGCTTCGATCACGGGTGGTCCATCGCCGCGGGCGAGCCGGGCGTGATCGCTTGGGTCGCCGTGGTCCACACGGGCGAGCAGGAGCGCCACGTCATCGCCATCCTCGCGCACGACGCAGATCAGCCGCTCGATACACAGCAGGTCTCCGCCGCGATCGGCGCGGTGGTCACCGCGCTGCAACAGATCACTTCGGACTAATTCCTGATCCGCTCGATCAGCATCTCGCGCACCGCCTTGGCGTCCGCCTTGCCCCCCGAAAGCTGCATCACAGAGCCGATCAGCCGACCCACCGCCTGCATCTTCCCGCTGCGCATGTCTTCCACCGCTTTCGCGTGCGCCGGATCGTCGAGCACCTGATCGCACCACGCCGCGAGCGCCGATTCGTCGCGCACCTGCGCGAGCCCGAGCCGATCAGCAGCCGCCTGTACAGACTCATCGCTCTCGCACAACGCCCCGAACAACTGCTCCGCGCCGCTCGAACTCACCGCGCCCCGCTCTTTCAGGTGCGCGATCCCCGCGATCTGTTTGGCGCTGATCCCCAGCGCATCCACGCCCACCCCCCGCTCGTTGGCGAGTCTGTGCCCCGCTTGCAAAACCAAATTCGCTACCACCTTGCCGCCCCCCGCGCGATCAGTGCCCGCGAGCGAGCAGTACGCCACCAGCGCATCCTCGAACAACCCCGTCTCGCCCGGCTCGTCCACCAGCGCCTGCGCCTCTTTCTCCGTCAACCCCATTTTTTCTCGGTATCCCCGCACCAACTCGTGCGGCAATGTGCCCAACTGAGCGCGGAGTTCCGCCACCCACAGGCGAGAGACATTCACCACCGGCAGATCCGGATCGGGGAAGTACCGGTAGTCGTGCGCGTCCTCTTTCTCGCGCTGGAGCGTGGTCACGAGGCGTGCGTCGTCCCACCCGCGTGTGGATTTCGTGCCCATCCCAAACTCGCGCCCGTCTTCGAGGAACCGCTTGGGTTGCTCGCGCAGCTCGTACTCGATCGCGCCGCGCAGAGCCTTGAACGAATTCAGATTCTTTACCTCGGTGATCGGCGTCGCCGCCTCGTCCCCGTCATCGAGAGTGAGCACACAGTTGATATTCGGCTCGAAGCGCATGTGCCCTTGCTGCATCACACCAAGTGTCACCCCAAGATGGCGGCACACATCCCGCAACAATTGCGAGAACCGCACGCATTCATCCGCCGTCTCGAAATCCGGCTCCGTCACAATCTCCAGCAGCGGCGTGCCCGCGCGGTTGAGATCAACGATCGAGTAATCGATCTTTCCGCCGCCCGGCTTCTCGTGCAGGAGTTTTCCGGCGTCCTCTTCCAGGTGCGCGCGCGTGATGCGGATCGTCTTCTCCGCGCCATTCTCGCCGATGGGCCAGGTGATCGAGCCCTCGGCGCACACCGGGTGGTCGTACTGCGAGAGCTGGTACGCCTTGGGCAGGTCCGGGTAGAAATAATTTTTCCGGTCCCACCGCGTCCACTCCGGGATGCGGCACCCTAGCGCGAGCCCCACCCGGATGCTCATTTCGATCGCCGCCTGGTTCAATACGGGCAGTGCGCCGGGCAGGGCGAGCACTACCGGGTCGATCAGCGTGTTGGGCTCGGGGTCACCCGCCCCCGCGTGCGCGGGCGAGGGACAGCGCGAGAACATCTTGGTCCGCGTCGCCAGCTCGACGTGGATCTCCATACCGATCTTCGCTTGTGCCGACTCGATTAGGGGCATAGGCCCATCTTATCTCACCCGCCCGCTCCCACTCCCCTTGGCCGCCTTTTTCGGGCACCAGCGGGCACGCCCCAAGACGGGCTACAATGCCCGACCCATGTCTTCGGAAGTAGTCATCACGGGTCTCGGTGCTGTCTCCGCGTACGGCTTCGGTGCCGATGCGCTCTGGGAGGGGCTCCTCGCGGGTCGATCCGGTGTCGGGCGCATCAGCGCCTATGACCCCTCCGGGTTTGCCTGCCAGGTCGCCGGCGAGATCCACGACTACAAAGCTAAGAACCACGTCCCCAAGCACTACCGCAAGGGCGTGAAGGTCATGGCGCGGGATATCGAGTTGGCTGTGGGTGCTGCGGAAGACGCGGTGGCTTCCGCGGGCGTGGTCACGAAAGCCGCAGACCCGGATTCGGACCCGACCTACCCCACCCGGCGCGTCTGCTGCCATATCGGCGCGGGGCTCATCGCCGCCGAGGTCCCCGAACTCGCGATGGCCCTCGCCACTTCCACTGATGACTCGGGCAAGTTTTCGTACGACGCATGGGGCGAGGGCGCAATCAACAACCTCACCCCCCTCTGGCTGCTCAAGTACCTGCCCAACATGCTGAGCTGTCATGTCACCATCCTCCACGACGCCCAGGGTCCATCGAACACCATCACCTGCCAGGAAGCTTCCGGGCTCCTCTCCATCGGCGAGGCGGTTCGCGTGATCCTCCGGGGCGACGCGGACGCGGGCTTCGCGGGCGGCGTGGAGTCCAAGGTGAACCCGATGGGGCACATCCGCCTCCAACTCTCAGGGCGCCTGGCAAATATCGAGGTCGCCGAGGGCGAAGCGTTCGATGTAGCAAATAGTTACCGCCCGTACGACCGGGCCGCGCCGGGCTCGATCCACGGCGAGGGCGGCGGCATCCTCTTTATCGAATCCAAGGAATCCGCTCGCCAGCGCGGCGCGAAGGTCATCGCCGAGATCGCCGGCTTCGGTGCAGGGCACACCCCCGCGGGTGACGCCCAGACCCGCTCCCGCGGGCTCCAACGCGCCATCCGGGCGGCGCTGGACGACGCGGGCATCTCATCGGACGAGGTGGACGCCATCGTCCCCCATGCAGCCGGCGAACCCGAGATCGATGCCGAGGAGGCGTGCGCCTTCCGTGCTGTATTTGGAGAGCGGATCTCGCAGATCGAATTGGTCACACTCACATGGGGGCTTGGCGATACCATGGCTGGCGCTGGCGGACTCGCCGCGATCGTCGGCGCGCTGTGCCTGAAACATCAGACCCTGCCCGCGCGTCTGCATGCATCTGGAGATGCGAGCGGGCTGCAAGCGGGGGGGGTGGCGCAGCGCGACGCATCGCTCAGGCATGTGCTCGTATGCACCAACTCGCTCGGGGGACAGAACGCCGCGGTCCTGCTGAGGGCCGCAACAGAATCCTGATTTCCGGCGGGACGCCCGCCAACGTATCCCACATCCTTTTCCACTCAACGGAGCACTAACAAATGGAACGTCGTCCCACCCTCCGCAACGAAGAACTCGATCCCGAACTCACCGATGTATCACGCAAGGTCATCGGGTGCGCCATCGAGATCCACACCGCGCTCGGCCCCGGCTTTACCCGCGAGGCATACGAGCAGGCCCTCTCCATGGAACTCGCCGAAGAGGGCGTCGATCACAAAACCGGGCACACCTTCGAACTCGACTACAAGGGCACCAAGATCGGCGAGCACCGCGTCGGGCTCTATGTGAACGATCGCTTTGTCGTCATCGTCCTAGCCGAAGACCGCGAGGTTTCCGGCTTCGACCGCACCGCGCTGCGTGCCCAGCTCCGCGCCGCGGACCTCGAACTCGGGCTCATCATCAACTTCCACCGCCGGCGCCTCAAGGACGGCGGGCTCGTTCGCGTGCTCAACCCGGACAAGCTCGAAGCCCTCCGCGGTGAGACCGCCGACGCCGGGGCGTACGAGGAAGACTGATGGCAAACGGCGCGCCGTCGCCCCGCGTGGTGATCACCGGCATGGGCTGGGTAACACCGCTCGGCTGTGACGTGGACACAGTTTGGTCACGCCTGCTCGCGGGCGAATCGGCGATTGCGCCGGTCGATCGGTTCTGCGCGCGATCGTTCCCGACCAACTTCGCCGCGCAGGTCCGCGAATTCGATCTCGCCGAACATATCGACCCCGCCCGCCACCCGCACGCGGATCTCCACTCCCGTTACGCGCTGGGTGCGGCATCCGTCGCGTGGAAACAAAGCGGGCTCGCAAACCACGACGCGCTCGACCCCGGGCGATTCGGCGTCTACCTCGGCGCGGGCGAGGGCGTGCTGGATTTCGACGCCTATGCCGCCGCGAACATCGCCGGGTGGCAGCCCGAATCCCACGATATGGACATGGCGCTGTGGGCGAAACTCGCGGGCGAAGGGCTCACCCCCGAGCGCGAGGCGGAGCAGGAACCGAACATGGCAGCCGCACACCTCGCGCGCGAGTTCGGGTGCGAAGGCCCATCCTTCAACTGCATGACCGCCTGCGCCGCCTCCACCCAGTCCGTCGGCGAGGCGTTCGAACTGATGAAGTACGGCGACGCCGATGTCATGCTCGCTGGCGGCGCACACTCCATGATCCACATGCTCGGCATGACCGGCTTCATCCGCCTCACCGCGATGTCCACCCGCACCGACGACCCCGCAACCGCCGCACGCCCCTTCGACGCGACCCGCGACGGCTTCGTCATGGGCGAGGGCGCGGGCATCGTTGTCCTCGAAACTCTCGAGCACGTGCTCGCCCGCGGCGCAACACCGCTCGCCGAACTCGCCGGGTACGGCTCCTCCGCCGATGCCTACCGCATCACCGATATCCACCCCGAGGGCCTCGGCGCGCAGGCAGCCATGCGCCGCGCACTCGACCAGGCCGGTGTTGATCCGAGCAAAAAAACACAAGACGGGCACCCGCCCGTACAGTACATCTCCGCGCACGGCACCGGCACGCTGGAAAACGACTCGATCGAAACCAAAGCCGTCCGGGGTGTCTTCGGTGATCTCGCGCCGAGCGTGCCGTTCAGCTCCGTCAAATCCATGATGGGGCACCTCATCCAGGCAGCGGGCGCAGTGGAAATGATGACCTGCGTCCAGGCGATCCGCACCGGGTGGGTGCCGCCGACGATGAACCTCCACAACCCCGACCCCGCGTGCGATCTCGATTACGTAGCGAACAAATCCCGCGACATGAACCCGTCCGGCGGCGTCGATGTCGCGATGAGCAACGGCTTCGGGTTCGGCGGGCAGAACGATACCGTCGTGGTCCGCAGGTTCGAGAGATGAGCCGCGCACACCGCGAGCTGCGCGACCCGGTCGAAGCCGCACTCGCCGAAGCGATCGGCGCCGCGGGCCTCGCCGGCGTGCTCCCCGTTGATGCACGCCCGGCGCGCACCATCCGCAAGCGCGACATCATTATCGCATCGCTCGTCGTGCTCGTGTCGATCGTTTCGTTCGGGATCGTGACCGCGGGGTGGCTCGCGTCATACAAGCCAGACTGGTGGAGCGCACTGCCAGACCCCAACTCGGCGCCGATCATCTCCACCGCCGAAGCCGTCGAGCGGGGCGTCACCCAGGCGATCGACAAAATGCCGGACGACGGGCGCGAGTGGCGCGTCGAGCTCGCCGAGTCCGAGGCGAACGCGTGGCTCGCCGCCAAACTCCCCAAGTGGATCGCGCACGAAGGCGTCGATTGGCCGGGCGGCAAGGTGCTGGCCGGTGTCCGTTTCGAGCCCGGGCGCATCGTCTTCGGCGTCGAGTTCCAGACAGACTCGGGCGGGCGCGTCCTGACCGCGTCCGGCAGACCGCACATCGACGCAGACGGACGAATCGTTATCCGTGAATCCCAGCTCGGCGTCGGGCGCCTCTCCCTCCCCGCGCCCGTCGCGGGCCCGCAGATCGCCGGGTGGATCGAACAGAAAATCCCCGAGCGAGGCGTCGCCGAGGGCATCGTGGATGTCTTCGCCCACGGCGCACCGGTGATCCGCGATCCGAGCGTGAGCATGGGCGGGAATCGGCGCGTTCGCCTCATCGCGATCGAGGTCCGTGAGAAACGCCTCGTGGTCACCTGTGTGACAAAGATCGGCGCCGATATTGATCAACCACCCCCGCCCCGCGATACTTGAGCCCAACGGAGCAAGACATCGCCGAGCAACCCGACACAATCCTGTTCGTCTGCACAGGCAACACCTGCCGCTCGCCCATGGCAGAGGGCATCGCGCGCAAGCTTCTTTCGCCGAACACCGCGAGCAACAAACAGATCCACATATTTTCCGCAGGTGTCGCCGCCGCAGAAGGCTCCGGCGCAACCCAGGAAGCCGCCCGCGCCGCCGCATCGCTCGGTGTGGATATCGGCGCACACCGTTCGCTCCCGCTCACACGCGAGATGATCACCGGCGCGAGCATGATCTTCGCGATGACAAACGCCCACGTCCGCGCGATCGTCGACGCGGACCCGTCCGCTAAAAATAAAACATTCACATTGGACCCCTCCGGTGAAGACATCCCCGACCCGATCGGGTTCGCCCAGGACGTATACGACCAGACCGCCGCCGCAATCTCCCGCGCCATCGAGCAACGCGCCGGGCTCATCGTGGGCAGGTAACACAGACTATGCATATCGCCATCGGATCAGACCACCGCGGGCTCGAAGCGATCAACGCCATCGCCGAGATGCTCGTGCGCGACGGGCACAAGGTCCAGCGATTTGATCCAGAAGACGCGCAGCCCGCCGACTACCCCGAGCCCGCCTTCGCCGTTGGACAAGCCGTCATCACCGGGCGCGCCGAACGCGGCGTCCTCGTCTGCGGCACAGGTGTCGGCACCTGCATCGCCGCGAACAAACTCCACGGCGTGCGCGCCGCATCCGTCGCGGACGAACTCACCGCCGAGATCTCCCGCTCGCATATCGATGCAAACATCATCTGCCTCTCCGCGGACCTCACCGGCAAACGCCAGATGGAGCGCATCGTCGCACTCTGGCTCGTCACCAAGTTCCAAGGGGGGCGCCACGCCCGGCGCATCGAAAAGATCACCCTGATCGAAAACGGACAAGACCCCAGCACCAACCCCTGACTACTCCCCGTTCGCGTCGAGCCGCGCCGACAGCGAGCGAACCCGCTCGACACACGCCGGAAAACCCTCGATCGCCTCGTGCCCGAGCAGCCGCTGGACCTCAGAACGGATCCGAGCAGCATGATCCGCCGCGTCGTCCCGCGATTCGAGAATCTCCAGCATCCGCACCCAGCACCTGAAATACTCCGCCCCGAACTCCCGCGCCGCGTCAAATCGTTCGGCCTGCGCCCGGTACACGCCGAATGCTTCCCGCGTTTTATCTTCTAAGAGCAGCGCTTCAGCACGGATGTACCGCGACATCGAACCCTCGCCCGCGCCATCAAGCACACGAATCGCCCGCTCGCCATCGCTCGCAGCGACCAGCGCCGCAGCGAGCCGGAGCCGCCGCATGCCGCTCGACCGCGCGTCGTGCGCATCACTCCATCGCGCGCACGCTTCAAGAATCTGCACAGCATCGCCCGCGTCATCCGCCGGATGAACTCCCGCCCAGAACCCGTTTGTCTGCGTGGAGAGTGCCGTCCACGCGTCCTCGCTCGACGCCGAAACAATCTCGCCCGCGTACGCACCCAGTATCTCGCAAGCCCGTTCAACCGTATCCGCAGCCCCGGAGATGTCACTCACCCGCGCGAGCGCTCCATATCTCGCGCCTAATGAGATCGCGACCGCCGCCAGATCCTCACGAGGGGTCACGGAGTCCAGCACCAGCAATCCTTCAGAAGCGTCGATACACCCGCCGTCATCCCCAGCTGCGGCATACCCGATCGTGCGCCCCGCAGCGATCAGCGCCGCTCGTTCTTTCGAAAACGCGCCGCTCGCGCCGCCGCATACTTGGATCAGGTGTCGAGCTACTTCGCGTTGCTGTGCGCCGTTGCTCGCCCGGACCGCAGCGATCAGGCACGCGACCTGCCCCGCCTCAGCGCGTGTACCGATCCGCAAAATATCTTTGATCGAGTGCCACGTCTCAGCACTCTCGAGCAGCGCATCCAAATCCCCCGCATCGCGCGACAGATATACACCCAGCGCCGCCCGCGCCGCGCCCGCCGGATCGCTCTCCGGATACCGATCCCGGATCAGGCGCACAAACCGCACCGCTTCTTCGCGAGCCCCATCTGCCGCATCGTGTTCCGCGAGCACCCCCGCCGCGAGCCGCGCACCCGCCCGCAATACCTCCGGCGTCCGCATGTGCGAAGGTAGTTTTTCCGCGTGCTCCATCAGGAACCGCAGCGCCCCGCTCCCGTCCTCGCAGGACGCCCGCATCCGCAGGCAGTGCGAAAGATCTTCACCCCTCAAATCCCTGCGAGAACGCACAACATCGAGCACCACCCTCGCATCTTCGCGCCGACCCGCGTCAAACATTTGCGCCGCACGCGCGAGCGCACCAAGCGTTGCCAGATCACTCGTCGCGATCCGCTCGGGCACGATCCGCCCCAGACGATCCATGATGTCCGCCCGCAGCACCCCGCGCACCGCTGCCAGGTCATCCCGCCGGAGCAGACGCCCGTACGCATCGCAGATCCGCGCCACCGCATCCACCGTCCCCCCGTCCGCTTCCAACTCAATCCGCGCCAGCGCATCCGCGCCCGCGAGCAGGAGCCGCGCGTTCGCGCCCCCCGCCCCAACGAACGGCTCGCCCCGTACCGCCCGATCGAGCAACTCCCGACCACGCACCGCGCCCCCGACCCGCGCCGCCGCCAGAGCCGAGCCCATAGCGATCTCTGCGCCGTGCGCGCGCAGCACACCATCGCGATCCGTTGCCGTTGCAACAACATGCATCGCTTGCGCGTACAACTCCACCGAGGTCGCGTACTCCCCCAGCGCCAGCGCCGCGGACGCCGCAAGCGCACGCATCGTCGTTGCCTGCGCGTCATCCCGTCCGTTCGTCGCGTTGATAAGCCCGACAATCTCCTCCGCAAGCGCCGCTCGCTCCGAATCATCGACTCCCGTCGCGAGCAGCAGCACCGCCGCGCGCGCCTGCGCAAGCGGCAACGAGGAAGCCCGCGCCCGCACCCACATATCCGCTTCGCGCCCGCCGCCCGCTTCATCCTCATGCAGCGCCGTATCAACGCCGCGGATCGCCAGCGCAGCTCCGTCGTACACCCCGCGAGCGATCGATCGCCCGAGCTCCCGATCCGCTTCCGTGGCGATCCCGAACAAACACACGAGGTACAACTCGCGGAACCGCGCATCGCCCGCTTCGTCAATCGCCGCCTCGCACCGGCGCCCGATCTGTGCCCAGTCCGCCGCGCCCTGCGTCATCAATCCGTGCGCCGAAAACACCACAACGATCGCGATCACAGCCGTCCGCAGCATCACGGCTCGCCCACAGAAAGGTGCGTATTGGTGAACCCCGCGCGGTGCACCGTCTCGTACGCGTCCAGCGCGTGCTCCCACAGCACGCCCTCCGCAGGCTCGATCGAGATCGGCTGATCCGCCAAAAATTGTGCTCCGGCCCCGAGTTCGTTCGTGAACGATCCGATCGTTCGAACCCCGCGCAGCCCGTTGGTGTCGCAAGACACCGTGTAATCCTTCGCGTCATCAGAATTCGATTTGATCGATACCCGCACCACCCGCCTCGGCAGCGCGAACGGATCGCGCTCGCCCGATCCGTCCTGGCGGATCTCCATCCCGAGCACCGCCCCGCCCGTACCGAACTGCGCCACAAGCACGAAATACACCAGCAGCAAAAACACCACGTCGATCATCGGCGTCATGTTCAGCGCGATCGGCGAGAGACGCTTCCGCCGCTTCCGACGGCGTAGGTACCCGTCCGACTGCTCGCCTGTATCGCGCCGTGTCATCCTCCCCCCCCCTCGCCGCGATCCTGGACCGCCAGCTCCGCGCCGGTGAACCCCGCGTCACGCAGCGCGCGCAGCACAGGCGCGACACGCTCGTACGCCTCGCCCCGATCGGCGCGCACCCGCACAACCGCCCGCGCCCGCTGCGCTCTCGCCTCCGCGAGCGAGCCCGCCAGCAGCTCGGCTCCCTGCTCCGTCGCCTCAAAGTGCTTCGTCCCAAACCGATACCCGCCGTCGGGCATCACCTCGATAATCACCCGTTCCTCGACCGATTCATCCGCACGCGCGCCGCCGCCCACTTCCGCCAACGTCATGTCAACCGTGCGGTATCGCGAGATCTGCGCAACGAGCATAAAAAATACGATCAACAGAAACACCACATCGATCAGCGGCGTCATGCTCGGCGCACCACCGTACGAGCGTGTGAGTGCCGGATGTTTCCATTTCCCGAGCATCAGGCGTCGCCTTGCTCGCTCTGACGATCCGCCGCAGAGGGTTGTGAGGGGGTGGTGGTGGGGGTGGGGCGAAGCATACCGATGATGTGCTCCGCGACCGCCGCCGCCTCGATCGTCAACCCGTCGATCCGGTTACGGATCAGCGCGTACCCCGCCAATGCCGGGATCGCGACAACCAACCCCCAGAATGTTGTCGTCAACGCGGTCCCGATACCGGACGCAAGCCCCACCGGGTCCGGCGTGCCCCCCGCCGCAACAATCTCGCGGAACGCAATAATCATCCCGTACACCGTCCCGAACAGCCCGATCATCGGCGACACCGAACCCACAATATTCAGCGGCTCGATCCGGCGCAGCCGACCCACCGCGAGCTGCTCGCAAGACTGCTCAGCCGCGCGGATCATCGCGCCGTACCCGTGCGCCGATTCCGCGAGCGCGACCGTCAGGATCCGCGCCATATCGCTCTGCTCGTCCTTCGCAAGGTCGTACACCTCCTGGAACTTCCGCTCGTGCACCAATTCGTCGATCTTCCGCCACAGCTCGTCGGGCACAATCTCCCGCCGTCGATTCGCCCACGCCATCGCCGCGATCCACCCCAGGCTCGCCACGGAGAGCACGATCAACAGCCAGATCAAACCCACGCCGATCCACGCGATGTCACCGCTCGACGGGTTTCGGGGCAATAGGAACGCGTCCATGATCCCCCCGCCCTGTTCGCCCGCCAGCGCGCCCGAGGCGCACACCAGCAATCCGATCATGACCACACCGTGTCGAATCAGTCTGTGCATACGATCTTTCATCGGAGCAATCCATCCTCACGGGTAATGAATCGGTAGGCATCGCCCTCACCGACCCCCCCGCTGACCCCCCCACCAAGCCCCCCGCCGTGCTCGCGTGCGATCGCCCGGAACAACCCGGACGGATCCTGCTCGTGGAACTGCACCACTTTGATCACCGTTCGTCGCCGCCCCGTCTGAGCCGACCGCGGGTTCACACCGTCGAGCCGCGAGAGCACCCGAGAGCGCACCAGCGCAAGCCGGCTCTCCCGGTTCTGCTCATACACCCCGATATACGAACTCACTCGCGAGAACAGGAACACCGCATCCGGACGCATCGCCAGCGCCCGCTCCAGCGCGGGCACCGGGTCCGAGCGCCCGTGCGCACGCACGGTGCGACACCACCCCACCACCCGCCGCACCTCGCCCGGCAGCGCCCGGATCAGCTTCCCGGTCGGTGGAGCGACCACATACCCCGCGCCGCTGATGTCTCCGTTTACAAAGACAACCTGAAACTCCTGCGCCGGATCCAGCGCGAGCAGCGATCGTTCCAACTCATCCACAACGATCGGCAGCGTGCCCACCATCGGGCCAGACGCGTCCACAACGTACACCACCGAGCGCGCGTTCGATGCGCCGAGCCCCGCGAAGCCCACCTCCGGCATCCCGCCGCCGAGCCCCCCGACCGCCTCTTCAAACCGCAACGCCTCGGTATCCAACGCGCCCCCGCCCGTCTCCCCAAGCAATGTCTGCACAAGATCGATCGATGCATCACTCTCCGCAACGACCGCGCCGATGCTCGCTACCGATGTCAATACATCAAACGACGGTAGTGCGCCCGGGGCATCATCCCCTTGTGAGGCATCGGCGCCCGCAGCAGGTTCATTTTGAAGGGGTAGCGGGGCCTGGCGATCGAACGAGATAAATACCCGCTCCACCGCTTCATTCTCAGTTGTGATTTGTGCGCTGCTGCTCAGGTGCATCACCATCCCGAGCACCGCTGTGTGCAGGATGATCGACCCGCCAATCGCGATGAGCATCGATCTGCGGATGCGCCATCCTGGCGCCCCGATCGGAGCCCTGCGCCCATCATGCTGGTTCACGCCGCTTTGCATCGCAACCGGAGTCTACGCCGCCTGCTCTAGAAGGGGCGCTTCGATTTCGTATCCTTCGCAGGTGCCCCGGGGGCGTGGGGGGCAGGCGGTTTGGACGAGTGTCTCGTTGAGCCCGATTTTTTACCCAGCACCCGCCGATCAATACTCAGCGCGCCCGCACCCGTACACACCAGCGCAAGACAACTCATCAGCAACGAGAGTTGGAACAACCAGGGCCTCCACGCCCTGACCCATGCGCCGCCCGGCTCATCAAGCCGCAGCGCGGGCAGGAAGCCCAGCAGCGCCCCGCCGCTCTGCATCGCGGGCCCGATCGTCGTCGTTGCCATCGCGACGACCATCGTCATTGCGAGACCGAGTGCCCAGATTCTTGTAAGCAATCCGATCAGGATCAGCACACCGCCAACACACTCCGTCAGCGCCGCGAGCCACGCCAATGACGTGACCCAACCGGGGCTGCTCATCCTGCTGCACCACACAGAGCCCCTCCCCTCCTCCGGGTGCGACGCACGATGCAACAACAACGTGATCGAATACAACCGCCGTGCCACCACGGCATCCGCGCCGAGATCTTTTGCGATCGATTCCTCTACCGCGGTCACAATGTCATCGACCTGCTCCTCGAGCGTTGTTGCGACCTCGTCAACCTTCTCTTCGAGTTCTCCCGCGACCGCATCGACCGCCTCGCCGATCTCCTCGCCCGCGTCACCGGTTTGATCAGCCGATGCATCTTCTGCCGCATCCGCCGCCGCTTCCTCCTGCGATGCTTCCGCCTCACGGGGCTCCGTTGTGTCCACGGGTGTCGCCGGGTCAGCCGCCCCCGCGACCACCCCCAGCTCGATCAGCAGGCGCGCATCGTCACCGGAGTAGGTCGTCGTTGTGAATAGCTTCACCGACCCTGCCCACAGGAACACAACCCCCACCGCGATACGGAGCAGGAGCGGGGCAGCGTGTAACGACAGGGGTTCTTTGATCTTCATGGCGTGTGGTCCGTGCTTGAGTTTGTCCAGACGAGATATCGGCCGATCCCCGCCGCGAACCCGACATCATTCACTCATTGGGGCTCACGGACCCCGCATTCCGCCCCAAATCCCAGGTATCCATGCCCGCCCACCCCCGGACCACCGATAGAATGCAACCCGCCGCGGGCGTGGCGGAATTGGCAGACGCGCGGGATTTAGGTTCCCGTGTCCTTAGTGACATGCAGGTTCGACCCCTGTCGCCCGCATTCGGAGCAAAATCTCGCTCAGCGCGAGCCGGACCCCACCGGTGCGCCGCTCAGCGTTGGCGGGTCCGCATCCCTGTTCCGCCCCGAGAAAAACTGGTTCGTCGCCGTCTGCCCCGTCTCCTCGTTCACCGAGTGAGCAACCGAACCATCCGCGTGGATCTGGTATCCAAGCTCGGTGAGCTTCTTGCCCTCCACATGCCCGTCGCAGTACGCGATGTTCGCCATCTCCCCGTGGCGCTCGTGCGGTGCCGAGCGATGCGCAGCGCTGCGATTCCGCCGATCCGCGTAGTCGCAATCCCCCGTTAGCCGCGGCGGATCGATGATGTACCCGTGCCCGCCCAGCGCGAGCAGGTCCGGATCCCTGGAACCATCCTCCCGATTCTCCGTGCGCTGGTCCGCGGGCTTGCCCGCCGCCGTCCCCATCGAGTCCGAGAACATCACCGTGCTCGCCGGCGCACTAATCGCGCTGATCAACACCGGAAAATTGATGAACCCCTCATTCTCGCTGTCGTTCACAAACCGCGTGTTCCCGAGGAACTGGTGGTTGTACCCGTAAGAACTATTGCGCGTACTCGTCCAGTCCGGCGTCTCCGAACAGATAAACAACTCGTTGTCGATCTGGATCGTGTGCTCGTCCTCCCGGTCCGGTGACGGGTTGTGGTACGCGTGGATCTCGCTCAGCGCACCAAGCACCACGAACCACTTCGGGCGGTACTGCTTGCCGTTACCCACATCAAATATATTCCGCGGCGTCTCTGAAAACCGCCCGGACTGTCCGGGCACCACGATCGAGCGCCAGTCGTGCGAGTACATGCTCCACCCCATCGCGATCTGCCGCTGGTTGCTCGCGCACTGCACCCGCCGAGCGCTCGCACGCGCCTTGCCCAGCGCGGGCAAGAGCACACCGATCAACACCGCGATCACCGCCACCACAACCAGCAGCTCGATCAGCGTAAACCCGCCAACGGTATTTGCACGATCCCTGCGCACTTCGTCTCCCGGACCCGATATCAAAAAACCGGCGCCGACCATTCTCGATCGACGCCGGTCAATATATCACTCACCGACGATCCCCCGCCAGCTCGTCTCCTACGGGCAGGGTCCGCCTGCGTTGCAGGTGCCCAGGCGGAAGAGCACGTAAGAAATATCGTTCACGTCGTTGACGCCGTCGCCGTTCGCGTCGCCATCGCCGCACACGCCGTTGTTCTGCCCGAGGCGGAATAGAACAAACGAAATGTCGTTCACATCGACAACCAGATCACCGTTCGCGTCGCCGTCACACCCGCCAACCCCAAGATCGATATCAAAGGTCTGCGTCGCGGGTGCCGAGGCGGTCGTACCGTTTACGTTCGTTGCAAACACGCGCCAGTTGTATGTCGTCAGATCCAGCAGCACACCAGGTGCCGCGGTGATCTGGATCAGCCCGCCGCCGCTCGGCGGGATGTTCGTCATGCTGATCTCCGGCGAACCGAACGCGGGATCGTCATCGACCTCAAGCGAATACGTATCCACGAGCGATACTTCGGTCCACTGGAAGAACACCTCGTCCGTTGTCTCGGTGTTGCCGTTGATCGGCGTCGCAAGAATCGGCGCGCCCGGTGCAGGGCCAGCCGTCGAGAACGTCCGCGAAGCAGGCGTCGAGACGGTGTTCCCGAACGGGTTCGTCGCCGTCACACGCCAGAAGTAGGTCTGCGAAGGCCCGAGCGCCCCGAGCGGCACCGTGAAGGAAGTCAGACTCGTCGCCTGGGAAACCTCGGGCGAACCGAAGCCCGCATCGTCGTCCACATCGAGCGTGTATGTCACCACGCCGGGTGAGGCGGCCCACTGGAAGAATGCGCTCTCGGGGATACCCGTCGCGCTATCAGCAGGGATCAGCAGGCTGAACGAGCCGGGTCCCGAAGGGTTGTACTCCAGCTTCGCGACATGCGTACCCCAGACGTTCGTACTCCGCACGTACTCCTGGATTGTCCACAGCGACTCATCGCTCGGATCCCAGCTCGTCGCCGAGTAATCGCCCCACCTGTTCCGCCCGAAACCGTCGAGCAGGTTGTAGTTAGAGCCCGAACCCGCACGGTACAGCACCGGCGTGCTCATGATGTTGTTCGAATCCAGACCGGACCGCCCAACGTAATAGCAACCGGGGCTCGTCGAGGCGTTCGAACCGGTGAAACCAACCACCGCGTCGCCGTTCGCATTCACGGAAATCGACGGGTAATAAAAGTGCAGCGAGGGGTCATTGATCGTCCCCGCCTGCTGCGTCACCGCACTCGAAATCCCGACCGCGATCTCGTACCATCGGATCCCCGCACGCCCACTAATGCTCGCTCCCTGAGCGACCCACAATGAACCATCGCGGTACACCGACTGGCTCAGACGCCTGTCGCCCGAGTCCAGGTTTGTGCTCGCGCCAAGCGCAGGCGAATCCGCCGGGCTCGAAACGCTCGACACACTGTGGTTCGCAACCGTCGAGACAGAAGGCGATGTGACCGGGTCGTTCACCCGCAGGATCGTCAATGTGCTGGAGTTCGTCTCGTTGATGATGAACTCACGCCCGCTATTGCTGTTCCCGTGCGTATGCACAGGCTGGAGACTAAAGCCCCCCAGACTCTGGAACAACGTGATCGCGCCCACCGCCTGCGAGCCCGCAGGTAGCAGCGGCGCCTTCTCGATCACCGCCAGCGTCGGCCCGCAGAACCCACCGGAGTTCCCAAACATGTTCGAAGAGATGTAATACCCGTCCTGATCGAGACCGAGCGCCGGATAGTCGGGCCAGCAGTTCGCATCCGAACCGGTGTTCGTGAAGTAGTTGAACTTGAACCAGTTCCCGTTCGGGTTGTTCGTCTCGGACACCGCGATGAAGATCTGGTTCGAAAAGTCCGTGGACATGATCACCCACCGGTCCTCGTACTGGTCGTACAGGATCCGCGGATCGCCGCTCGTACCGGGCTGGAATGAACTCAGCGAGAATACCGACGCCTGCCCGCCGTTCACCTTGTTGAAGATCCCGATAATCGTGTTCACCGCGACCACATAGTGATCCGGGCCGATCGCGCCGTTTGTATCGGGCGGCCACGAGCCCTGCCCCGCCTCCGTCCGATGCACAGCGTCAAAGTCCAGCGTCAGGATCGGAGCGGTCCCCGCGCCGCCACGCGCCGCCAGCTCCTGCCGGTCAAACGCCTCCGCGACAGCTTCCTCCACGCCGTCGATCGTCAGCGGGGCATGGATCCCCGCCTGTGTGTCAAAGTAATCGCCCGTCCCCGTCTCCCACGACAGCCCCGCGTACCCCGAGCCCGTGAGCTTCGCGCGAGCCTCGAGATCCTCGAATGTCAGCAGCGTCGTTAGCGGATCGCCCAACTCGCTCCCGACAGGACCAAACACAAAGTCGTCCATCGCGTACCAACCACCACCGCCCTCGGACGCCTGCGATTCGATCACGATCCGGTCAACATTCACCAGATCCATCGCGAAATACGCCGGCGTCTCGCCGATCGTCTTGAACCAATCAGTCGTCCGCACGACCGCCCCATCGCGATACCCGATCACACGAATCCCCTGCGCAAACGCGCCGTCGCCGGTCCCCTGACCCGCGAACCACGCACCGTGCACGCTCACCTCGTGCGGGAACCCGATCCCCATCGAGGTGTCGCCCCACTTGTTCGTGATGAACTTCGAACCGCTCTTCGGGTGGTACAGCGCACGATTGCTCGGCACCACCCACGCGCCGTTCGTCGAGTTCTTGTTCTGGTGCCGCTGCCCCAGCGCGAGCCATGCACGCTCGCGCTCCATCACCGTTTCCATACTTTCGACGATGCCCCCGCTCAACTGGTCCGCCGTCAGGCGGACCCCCTGCATCTCATCTGCTCCCGCACGATCGACCACCTGCTGAGCCAGCGCGGCTGAACACACCGCAAGACCCGCCGAAAGACAAAATAAACGACGCACCATCACCATTCTCCTCTGTACCTGCTCGTAAGCATGTTTGTGCTCCGATATCGACCTCGCCCGAGGAACCTGATATCAGCACTCGTATTGGACACACATTGAGTGTATCCACACCCTCCCCTATCTCCTATCCTTTTTCCGCCTACCTCGAATCCCGCCATTATCGAACCCATCTCATGCCTTGTTAAGCCCGAACCCCTCGCCTGTTCGCAGGGTGTTCGGAAACAACCAGATCCTCACGCCCGCCCCCCTCTCCGCCCGATGATCCACGCCGCACGACGGAGCATGCATCTAGAATCTGGCTCGGAGGCCAAACCGTGAGCACCATCGGACCAACCGGGTCCATCCCGATCCACATCGCGCGGGCATACGGCGTCACGCCGAACAACCGCCCGATAAACGCGACGCCCACTCCGGGCCCGCAATCCGCCATCGGTTCGATCAACCCACCCCTTCATCCAGAAGGCACACCCAACCCCACTTCCCGCATCGTCGCCGCCCGTGTCTCGGGCGGGATCGATTTCCTCGAGGGCGATTCTCACTCGTCTCGCCCCGCCGCCGTCCTCCAGATGTACACCCACCCCGCCGACCGCAACGCCGCCGCCACCGCCGTCAACGCCGGGCGTCTCATCGATATCACCGCCTGATTACCCCCGCTGCCGTGCCACTGACCGGTCTTCCCGTCAGTGCTTCTAGATCATCCGCACGTTCGCATCTTCCGCGCTCTATCCTTCGCTCACCCATGAGCGACGATCCGCTGCACCCAGACTTCCTCCCCCTCGACCAGATCCTCGCCCAGGACCGCGCGATCGATGTCCTCACTGCCGCGCTCGCCGCAAACCGAGCCCACCACGCATGGATCTTCTCAGGCCCGCAAGGCGTCGGAAAATTCACCACCGCCCTCGCCTTCGCCGCCATCCTCCTCGATCCAGACGCGGGCCCGAACCTCGCGGGCGTCTTCGAGTCCGATCCCGACGGGCAAACCGCCTCCCTCGTCCGCCGAGGCGCCCACCCGGACCTGCACATCATCCGCAAGGAACTCGCCGCCTTCGCCGACGATCGCGCCCTCCGCGAGCGCAAGCAGCGCTCCATCCCCATCGAACTTATCCGCAACCTCATGATCAAGGTCGCGTGGCAGAAGCCGTCGCTGAATCATGCCAAGGTCTTCATCATCGACGAAGCCGAACTCCTCGCGCCCCCCGCGCA
>JAJDDG010000015.1 GCA_029260435.1 Phycisphaerales bacterium
TGTATTCCGTCGGTCCGGACGAAGTAGATAATGACGCGAAGAACGTGTACCCGCCGGGGATCGAGAACAAGCGTGCTGGCACGGACGTTTTGATCTACCCTCCGGCGCTGAGTCTCAAGCGAGAGCAGGGCGGGTTCTGAGATAGGTTTTTTTCGGGGGTGGAACAAAGCCGTTCACTCGGGCGTTTGATCCCGACCGGGGAGCACATCGCACGGGACACACAATTCACGGGTGGGGGGGAGGAGCATCATGAGCGAGCAAGCTGACACAGGGCAGGTCCACAAGCTGGTGGTTATTGGGTCCGGGCCTGCGGGGTGGACGGCGGCGATCTACGCTGCTCGCGCGGCTCTGGAACCGGTGTGCTACGTGGGCGTGCCCAAGCAGAATCCGTCGATCGTACTGCCGGGCGGGCAGCTCATGCTGACGACGGAGGTGGAGAACTACCCCGGGTTCCCGGAGGGCGTGAAGGGCCCGGACATGATGGCGGACTTCGAGAAGCAGGCGTTGCGGTTCGGGACGAAGAAGGTGGGCGAGGACATCGAGTCGTGCGACTTTTCCAAGCGTCCGTTCGAACTGAAGACCTCGGGCGGAGATGTGGTCAGGGCGCACTCGGTGATCATCGCGACCGGCGCGACGGCGAACTGGCTCGGGCAAGACAACGAGATGCGTCTTGCGATGAGCGGCGGCGGGGTGTCCGCCTGCGCGGTGTGCGACGGGGCGCTGCCGATGTTCCGCGATAAACCGCTCGCGGTGGTTGGGGGCGGCGACACGGCGATGGAAGAGGCGACATACCTCACAAAGTTCGCATCGAAGGTGTACGTGATCCACAGGCGCGACGAGCTGCGCGCGAGCAAGACGATGCAGGAGCGGTTCCTGAGCCAGCCCAATGCGGAGATGGTGTGGAACAGCACTGTTGTGGATGTGCATGGCGATGAAAAAATCGAGGCGGTCGAACTGGAGAACACCCAGAACGGTGAGCGCTCGAAGCTGCCCGTTACGGGCTTGTTCATTGCGATCGGGCACACGCCGGCGACGAAGTTCCTCGAAGGCTCGGGGATCAAGGTGCACGACAACGGGTATGTCGCGCTGGATACGCGCTCCAGCAAGACGAATATCGAGGGCGTGTTTGCGGCGGGGGACGTCGCGGATCACGAGTACCGCCAGGCGGTGACGGCGGCGGGCATGGGGTGCCAGGCGGCGCTGGACGCGGAGCGTTGGCTCGGCGCAAACAGGCTTCACTAGGCGGAGTGTCAGGCGGTGTCGCGGACTGTCGGGGGGATGATCTCGTCGGCTGTGTGCGAGCCGAGCACGTTCATCACGGCGTGTTCGAGCGCCACGGCGAGTGTGATTTCCTCGACGATCACCTCGTCCGCACCGACCGAGTGCAGTCGATCACACTGGGACTCGAAGGCCGCCCGCGCGATGATTCGCACGTTCGGGTTCATGCGTTTGGCGTTCAGGCAGGCGCGTTCCATGGCGTCGAGGTCCGGCGCGGTGAGGATGAGCAAACGTGCGTCTGCGATGCCGGCTTGTTCGAGCACGTCCGCCGAACCCATGTCGCCGTAGATGAACCGCTGTCCCTCTTCGCGTCCGGTGCGGACGGTCACGGGATTCATATCGATCACGCGGATGTCCGAGTCGTGTGAGCGGAGTGCCATGGATGCGGCCCGCCCGACGACGCCGTACCCGGCGACGATATCGATCGTCGGGGGCGTGTCTGTTTCGGGTGTGGTGGTTTGGGTTTGGAGCGAGAACGATCTGATCCAAGGTGGCGAGAAGTCCACGTGGAGGTAGTACATCGCCAGAGACGAGGCGCGGGCGAGCAGCGGCATGAGCGCGATAGACAGGGCGACCACCGCGGTGGTGCGCTGGAGCATGATGGGGTCGATGAGCCCGAGCATGGTTGAACTCGCTGCGAGAACGATGATGAGGGAGAACTCGCCCGCCTGCGCGAGCAGGAACCCGCACCCCAGCGCGAGGCGGGGCGTGGCGCCGATGACCCAGCACCCGAAG
The DNA here is from genome assembly GCA_029260435.1 of Phycisphaerales bacterium. GTDB lineage: Bacteria > Planctomycetota > Phycisphaerae > Phycisphaerales > UBA1924 > OFTM74. The sequence continues at coordinate 2,014 of JAJDDG010000015.1, forward strand.
GAGATCGCGATCGTCTTGAGCAGGATCAGCGCGATCGTCGCGCCGATGATGATGTGCGCCTGATCGAGCAGGACGCTTGATTCGAGGTACATCCCGAATGTCGTGAAGAACACCGCGATAAACAGGTCGCGGAGGGTGCCGACGTGCCCGGAGATATGGTGCTTGAAGATGGTGCGCCCGAGCAGGATCCCGGCGAGGAACGCGCCGAGTTCCGGCCCGATCCCGCTCGCTGCGCCGAGCGCCGCTGCGCCGATCGCGAAGGCTGTCGCGATGACGATCATCACCTCGTCGGACCCCATGCGCGATGCTTCGTCGAGCATCCGGGGCAGGATGAACCGCCCGACGAAGATCAGACCGGCGAGCGCCAGAGTACCGAGCCCGATTTGTTGGGCGACCGACGCGAGAGAAGCGCCGCTCGCGGTATCGATCGTTGCGAGCGTGCCGTTCCACAGCGCGAGCGATGGCAGCGCGAGCAGCATCGCGAATACGGCGATGTCCTGCACGATCAGCACGCCCAGCGCGAGTTGGCCTTTCACACGGGTGTGTTCGCGCAGCGCATACAGCAGGCGAGCGACAACCGCGGTCGAGGACAGGCTCAGCGCCATCCCCAGCGCGAGCGCGACAGGCGGGGCAACGCCGACCGCGAGCAGCGCCACCGCGAGGACGAGTGTGCAGGTGATCACGGAGGCGGCGCCCGCGCCGACCATGATCTTCCACCGGCGCTTGAGCGAGCGCCAATCCAGGTGCATGCCGATGCCGAACATCAGCAGCGCGATCGCGAGGTCGCCGATGGCTCGGACCTCTTCGGTATCGTTGATGAGCCCGAGCCCGCCCGGGCCGAGGGAGAAGCCGGCGATGAGGTACGCGGGGACGGTCGGGAGTTTGAAGCGGCGCATCGCGACAGCGACCACGCCCGCAGATGCCAGGATGATCAGCAGATCGACCACCAGTAGATTGCTTGTTCCGCTCGCGGCTAGCACCATCACAAGCACTGTATCGTCCGAAAGGGGGGTGGGATGTGCACAACCCGTGCGTGCGGGTCGCTTTGCCGGTGGTCTCCTCGGGACATACACTCGGCGCACTCCGAGGGTCCGAGGGCCGCTCGGCTAAGGAGGTCCGTGGGTGAGCGAGCAAACAAATAAAACGGTCGCGGTCACGGGGGCGACGGGTTTCGTCGGTCGCCATGTTTGCCGCGAGTTGATGAGCCGCGGGTGGGGTGTACGGGCGTTGGCCCGCTCGAAGAGTAAAACGTGCGAGGCGTTCGGCGATCAGCAGCCGGAGATCGTGATCGGCGATGTCCGGGATACCCGGGCGCTGGGCGAGTTGGTGTCTGGGTGTTGCGCCGTGGTGCACTGCATCGGTATCCGCCACGAGATCCGTCCGGGTATCACGTTCGAGGCGATGCATCCGGACGCCACACAACTGATGGTGGACGCTGCGCGGGACGCGAAGGCAACCCGGTTCGTGCACATCTCGGCGCTCGGCACACGCGCGAACGCGAACAACGCCTACCAGCGATCGAAGTACCGCGCCGAGCAGATTGTCAGAGGTTCCGGGCTGGAGTGGACGATCATGCGTCCCTCGCTGATCCACGGCCCGGAGGGCGAGTTCATCGGCATGGTCCGGGACTGGGTGCTCGCGAGGTCCGCCCCGAGACATTTTATCCCGTACTTCGCGCGGGTCGAGCGCGACGAGACAAGGTCGCTTGCGCCGCCGAAGCTCGAATCCGCGTTCGTGCAGCCGGTGTGCGTGAACGATGTGGCCCGTGCGGTCGGCGAGTCGCTCGGGCGGGATGCATCCATCCACGAGATCTACCCGCTTGTCGGCCCGGACGTGCTGACCTGGCCCGAGTTGCTCTGCGCGATCCGCGATGCGCTGCCCATGACACACGAGAACAAGAAGGTGCGCGCCATCCCGGCGCCGATCGGGATCGCGATGGCGCGCGGCGCCGAACTTGTCGGGATGGGCAACGCGCTGCCGTTCGGCCCGTCCGAGCCCGCGATGGCTGTCGAGGACTCGATCGCGCCGACCACGAAGTTCGCCGAGCACCTCGGGTTCGAGCCGTCGCCCTTTGTTGAGGCACTTGTCGGGTACGCCCACCAGATCTGATCGCTAAGGCGCAAGCCACGGATTCATTATGCCCAAGGCCAACCTGTTGACCGGACTCATCCTCGGCGCACTGGTGATCGGTGCACTGATCGGGGAGTTCTTCCTGTTTGATCCGGGGATCGATCCCGACGTGCTCGCGGCACAGACGAACGGGTGGAAGCTCGCGGGAGACTTCGTCTTTATCCGTCCGCTGAACCTGCTGATCATCCCGTTCGTATTCACGTCCGTGATCATCGGGATCACATCCGTCGGCGATCCGAAGCGTTTGGGATTGCTCGGCTCGGCGACGGTGGCGTACTACATTCTGACGATGATCCTCGCGGTCGCGACGGGTGTGACACTCGCGGTTCTCATCCATCCGGGGACCGGTATCCCGGAAGATCTTCGCCTCAATGCGATCAATAGCGGGGCGGACATCGCTGCGAGCAAAGGGCCTTCCGGCTCCGCCGGACAGGGGCTCGGCACCGCGTGGATCAACATCCTTCGTCTGCTGATTCCTGACAACTTCTTCGGCGCTGCTTCGGCTGGCAAAGCGCTGAGTGTGATCACCGCGTCGATTGCACTGGGCGCTGGGCTCGTCGCGATCGGCGAAAAAAACAAGCCGTTCCTCGAGATGATCGAATCCCTGCACGAGGCGCTGCTGACACTCGTGCGCTGGATGCTGTGGGTCATGCCGATCGGCGTGCTGTTCCTCATCGCCTGGGCGGTCGGAAACATCGGGATCGAGCAGCTATTTAGATCGCTTGGGAGTTATGTGGTCACGGTGATGCTCGGGCTCGGGATCCACGGGTTCATCACGCTGCCGATCGTGCTGTTCCTGCTCGCGCGGTGCAACCCCTTCAAGTTTATGTGGTCGATGCGCCCGGCGCTGCTGACCGCCTTTTCCAGCGCGTCCTCCATGGCGACGCTTCCCGTGACGATCGAGACCGCGAGCGAATCCGCTGGGTGCTCCAAGCGCAGCGCGGGGCTCGTGCTGCCGCTAGGCGCAACGGTGAACATGGACGGCACCGCGCTGTACCAGGGTATTGCCGTCATCTTCCTGTTCCAGGCGTATGGCATCGACCTGAGCTTCACGCAGTACCTGATGATCGTGCTCACCGCGACGCTCAGCGCGGTCGGCGCGGCGGGCGTGCCGGGCGGATCCATCGCAACGACGCTCATCATCATCGCCGCGGTGAACCAAACACTCTCGGGAACGGGCAACGCTGAAACACTCCCCCTCGCGGCGATCGGGCTGATCCTGGGCGTGGACCGCATCCTTGATATGTGCCGCACCGCGGTGAACGTCTGGGGTGATTCTGTTGGCGCTCGGATTATCTCCCGCCTCGCGCCGGACGATGCAGAAGACCGCGAAGAGGCGTTCGCCTGATCCGCCCTATTTTTCGAGCGAATCCGACCAGATCGCGAGAGATGTCAGCATAAACAACCGCTGGGAGTGGTCGCGCCGCTGCTCCATATGTTCTTCGGTGATCTTGCGGACATAGTCCATGTTGAAATCGAGCACGTCGTGCGCCGCGCCGAACGGGCGCGGGCGGTCGAGCTTCTCGTGCAGCAGCGAACGCATGCCGCCGAAGTCGGAGCGGAACCACTCGCCGATCGGGATAGAGAACCCCTGCTTGGGTCGGTCCACAAGTTCTTTCGGGAAATGCTGGTAGGCGATCTCTCGGAGCAACGCTTTGCGCTTACCGCCCGGGACGAGCTGCTTGGCTGGGACACCCCTAATGCGATCCCAGAGTCCATGAGAGAGGAATGGGCACCGGACCTCCAGCCCGACTGACATCGAAGCGGTGTCCACCTTCCGCAGCAGATCGCCGCGGAGATAATGCCACCGATCGAACTCGACAGCCTCATCAAGACCACTCGTTAATTTTTCTCGGCAGAGTTCACCGGCTTTATCGCCGAGCAACGCGACACGATCTGAGGTTGGAAAGATCGCGACAAGGTCTGTGTATCCTTTGTTGCGAGCGGCTTCGAGCAGGCGGGCGGCCTTGTCGCCCCACCCCTTTTCGTGATCACGGCGAAACGAGCGGATCGCAAATCGCGATAACCCTGCTGTAAAACCGGTGTATTGCATGAGCCGCGCCGCGATCTGGCGTTCGTAACCCACGAATAACTCGTCCCCACCGTCGCCCGAGAGGGCAACCTTGACGTGCTCGCGAGCCGCATTGCAGAGCCAATAGGTGGGCAGGATGGAGCTGTCGCCGAAGGGCAAGCCGAGTTGGGTGATCAAGTGGACGAGGTCTTTCGCCGGCTCGGGCGAGACATCCAGCGTGTGGTGCTCGCACCCGATGATGTCCGCGACTTGCTGTGCGTAGGGCGATTCGTCGTATCGCTCATCGGGCATGCGCATGCAGAACGTTTTGATTGTTGGGTCGGCATCGTGCGCATATTTCGCGATCAGCGATGAATCGATCCCACCCGAAAGGAAACACCCGACAGGCACATCCGCGTCGAGGCGCAGGCGAACTGATTCACGCAGGAGAAGCTGGGCGTCATGAGCAACTCGAGACAACCCACTGTCATTTATTTTGGAATCCCGAAGCTGTGTGATAAATCCATTCAATCTATAGACGCAGATCCAAATAAGCGTCAGGGATGTGATAGTCAACAATACAGTGCCGAACACTCCGCTTGGGTTAAACCATATGAGTACCACTGGCAATATCAGGAACGAGACAACGAAGGCGACAACGAGTAGTCCTATCCCGATATCTAGTAAATTTCGCCATGCATGCCACGGCTCGTAATCATCAGGGAAAGACAGATATCCAGCATTCTGTCTGATGTTTATCCAAGGTGTCTGCGATGCGTGGAACCCCAGGCAGATCCAGTCTGATAGCTGATCTACGCAAAATGGGAGGGCGTCACCAGGGTGCCGGAGCAGGGTACACAACCCGGCAGTACTGCTGGAAAAGGCGACGGTGTGCTCGTCGTGGCGAAGGTGCAGCGGCTTTTCTAGATGCGGGTCCTGAAAGAAAGAGAGCGAGCCGCGTTGTTGATCCCAGATCGCGGTAGCGAACATTCCGTCGGGCTCGATGCCGATTGTGCGTTGCCAGAGTTCCCATTCGATCTCGCACTCGACACCATAGTCCGGCACACGATTGCTCGATTGATTTCGTGTCGCCTCCCGGTACAGATGCACCCACACCTCTGTATCGGAGTGATCCGTCTCGAACACATGCCCGCGTTCTTCGAGTGCTTCGCGCAACTTCCGGTGGTTGTACAGACACCCGTTGAACACCACCGCCACGCGCCCCATGCCATCCGGCCCCGCCTCTGAAACCATCGGCTGCGCGCCGCCCTCGTGGTCGATGATCGATAGCCTGCGGTGCACCAGCACCACCTCGACGATCGAGCCGTCTTCGCGTGTTGCTTTGTCGCGGAACCTGCCGCACCCGTCCGGCCCGCGGTGCTTGATGGATTCGTCCAGCGCATCAGCCCACGCCTCCGGGATCGGTTCGAACCGTTCGCCGGGCGGGGTCACACGCAGGATGCCGCCGATGCCGCACATAGTGATCAGCGTACCCGGCGCGCACTATCTGCGCGCATGTCGCGTTGCGAACGGAGCGACGGGGAATGGGGTGGGGGGGGTTAGCCGCCCTCTTCGCGGGGTAGGAGTGTGACGAGCAGTTCGACCTCTTGCCCGTCGCGGTTGACAACGATCCGCGCCACATCACCCGGCTCGTGCGAGGCGAGCTGTTCCATCATCGCCATGACGCCGGGGAGTTCCTCGCCGTTCCACCGGATGATGACGTCGCCCGGCAGGATCCCGCCCCTGGCGGCGCTGGTGTCCGGGAAGACCTCGCCGATCGCGACGCCCTTGCCCGCCTCGCCGTACGACCCCGGCGCGATCCCGAGGCGCACCTTCATGCCGCTCATGCGTGCGCCGGACCCGGTGGAAGCCGGCGCGGGGATGTGCGCGAGGCGCTCGTCATGAGTCGCAAAGTCCATCGCGATGTCGGTGATGAATTCGGTCATTCGCACCGAATCGCGCACGTTGATCAGCCATGGCACATCGTCCGGCGAGTGGTACTCCGAGTGTAGCCCGGAGAAGAAGTGCAGGGCGGGGATGCCCGCGCGGTAGAACGAGGTGTGGTCCGACGGGCCCACGCCGCTCTTGTGTTCCTTGATGTCGAAGCCGCTGCGCTCGAAGTGCGGCAGCAATGTGTCGCGCATGGTTTCGGCGGTCCCGGTGCCGTACACCTCGATCTTGTTCTCGCGGATGCGCCCGATCATGTCGAGGTTCAGCATGGCGTTGATGCTCGAAGCCGAGAGGGATGTGTTCTCGACGTAGTGCTTGGAACCGAGCAGCCCCATTTCTTCGCCGCCGAACTCCAGGAAGAGCACGGAGCGGGCGTTTTCGCCATCGTCCATCTCGTCGTACGCACGCTTGAGCTGCGAGGCGATCAGCAAGACGCCCGCGGCGCCCGATGCGTTGTCGTCCGCGCCGCGGTGTACCTCGCCCACCCGCCCCGGCGTGCGCGAGCTGCCGAGGCGCCCGTACCCGAGGTGGTCGTAGTGCCCGCCGACGATGACCCACTCGTCCGCGAGATTGCCCTTGCCGGGCAGGACAGCGCCGACGTTCGACGAGTCGTACCGTTTTTGTTGCACCTCGGTGTCGAGCGATACTGTCACGCCGTGTGCCGTCAGCTTGAGCGCCCCGTCGAGCTCGCCCTTGTCGGCCAGCAGACGGAAATCCATCAGCGAGCGCCCGTCCGCGTCCGCGGATTGCAGGAGTTCGTCCGCCGCTTTGGTCGAGAGCATGACCGCGGGGATCTCGAGCCCGGCATCGAACCGGGTCGCGTTTGTTGATGAGAGCTTGCGCGCTCTCGGGTCGTCCGCGCCGGGGGGGTTCACAAGAATCACGCCTGCCGCGCCGCGCTCCGCCGCTGCTTTCACTTTTCCCACCAGCGAGGCCTTGCCGGACCACCGCCCACCAAACTTCGACCACTTGCTCTTGCCCTCGGCGTCCATCGGCTCGAACCGGAGCATCACCGCGACCCTGCCGGTGAGATCATCCTCCTCGCCGTAGCTGGAGTACCCGTCCTCGCCCTCCTCGATCGAATACCCGACGAATGTGAGCGCGCCCGATGCAGAGGCGTTCCCGGTGAAGCCCATGACAGCGAAGTCGTCGGCTTCGTCCAGAGTGCTCGATCGCTGATGGCTCTCGATTTCCACACCCGCTGCGAGCACCTCCAGATCGCCCGGCACATCGAATTCCTGCGCAAAGCCGAGCGTGCTCGACTCCGCTCCGCCCAGCGCCAGATCACCCTCGATCTCAAACGCGGGCTCCAGCCCGATCCGTGAGAAGTGGTGCGCGAGGTATTCCCCGGCGCGCTTGGCGCCGCGGGTATCCGCCGAGCGCCCCTCGAAATAGACATTCGAGAGTGTGATCACATGGTCGGCGTACGCCAGCTCGTCCTCGCTCATTGTCGCAAAGACAGCCGCGAGGCGTGGCTGTGCCCACTCCTCGGAGATCGGCGTGGAGGCAGAACCCGTGCTCTTCCAGCTCGATGCGCAAGACGAGACAACCCCCGCCGAGCCGACCAGAAGCCCCGCAGCCAACACCATCGCTACCCGTCCGGTTCGCCAAGCAATCATCTTCTGCCCTTTCCATACAAGTCATGCGCTCAAGGTGCGGGCCGCCAATCGCCGCCCGTCACTCTTGCATCGTACCCGCCAGCCACGCGCGGGGTGCGGGGCACAGCGTGCGGGGCGCGGGGCGGATGCCTACACTGCTAGTTCGCGTGGCTCGCCAATCGAGCCCGCATCAGGCACATCAAGACTCGCCCGCTTACGGAGGCCCAGATGGGTACCCCAACTGTGTCCGACTCACCCGCCCAAATTCGGTCTTCCGCGACAACGCTCCAGCCGGGCGCGCTTTCGTCGGGCGATCATGAACAATTCGCAGACCGACACATCGGCCCGCGCGAGAGCGATATCGCCCGCATGCTCGGTGTCATCGGCGCTGCATCGCTCGATGAACTCACCAACGCCATTATCCCAGACGACATCCACCTCCCCGAGCCGATGCGCCTCGACCCGCCGATGACCGAACCCGAGGCGCTCGCGCGACTGCACTCCTACGCGGCCCTCAACCGCACCTTCCGTTCGTTCATCGGGATGGGGTACCACGCAACGCACACCCCCACCGTCATCCTCCGCAACATCCTTGAAAATCCGGGGTGGTACACGCAGTACACGCCCTACCAGGCGGAGATCTCGCAGGGGCGCCTCGAAGCACTGCTCAACTACCAGACCATGATCGCGGACCTCACCGCGCTGCCACTCGCAAACGCATCTCTTCTGGATGAAGCGACCGCCGCCGCGGAAGCGATGGCGATGTGCTACTCGATCAAGTTCCGTGGGTTCAAGAAGGATGTCGCGTTCGTTGTATCTCCCGATTGTCACCCGCAGACGATCGCCGTTGTGCAGACCCGCGCCAAAGCGGTTGGTGTGCGCGTCGAAGTGAGCGACCCCGGCGCGTGGGACTTCGCTTCGACCACAACCTGCGGGGTGCTCGTGCAGTACCCGGCGACGGATGGCTCGATCGCCGATCACCGCGCACTCATCGAGCGGGCGCACGAGGGTGGCGCGCTGGTCGTCATGGCAACAGATCCCCTCGCGCTCACGGTACTCACGCCCCCCGGCGAACTCGGCGCGGATATCGCCATCGGCTCAGCGCAGCGCTTCGGCGTGCCGATGGGCGGCGGCGGGCCGCACGCCGCGTACCTCGCGACCAGATCCGAGCACGCGCGCAAGGTGCCCGGGCGCATCATCGGCGTCTCACAGGACGCGCTGGGCAACCCCGCACTGCGCATGAGCATCCAGACGCGCGAGCAGCACATCCGGCGCGAGAAAGCAACCTCGAATATCTGCACCGCCCAGGCACTACTCGCGATCATCGCCGGGATGTACGCCGTCTACCACGGCCCCGAAGGGCTCACGCAGATCGCGCGGCGCGTGCAGAACCATGCCCGCACCCTCGCCGAATCGCTGCGCACCCTCGGACACGAGATCGTTTCCGATGCATTCTTCGACACGATCCACATCCGCCCGTCCGGACAATCGATGAGCGACATCGCGCAGCTCGCCGAGCAGCGCCGGTTAAACTTCCGCCGATTCGATGATAGTTCGTTCACCATCTCGCTCGATGAGACAACAACAGACACCGATCTTCGATTGATCCTCGAATGCTTCGCGCCGCCTTTGCCCGCCGGGCAGGAGCCCGCGGATATTGATGCCATCCGCGCAGCGCTGCCCGCAGACCCGAGCGTGCCCGCGCCGCTCCGTCGCACCAGCGCGTTCCTCACGCACCCGGTCTTCACCGACCACCGCTCAGAAACGGAACTGCTGCGCTATATCTTCAAGCTCCAGGAACGCGACCTCTCGCTCGCGCACGCGATGATCCCGCTCGGCTCATGCACAATGAAACTCAACGCCACCTCCGAGATGCTCCCGATCTCCTGGCCCGAGTTCGCGGACATGCACCCCTTCGCACCGCAGGAGCAGGCACGCGGGTACCGCAGACTCTTTGATGACCTGGGCACCATGCTACGGCGCATCACCGGCTTCCCCGCGGTTTCCTTCATGCCAAACGCGGGATCGCAGGGCGAACTCACCGGGCTGCTCACGATCCGCGCGTACCACGATTCCCGCGACGAACCGCAGCGCGATGTCTGCATCATCCCGACCAGCGCACACGGCACCAACCCCGCCTCCGCGGTCATGGCGGGCATGCGCGTCGTCGCGGTCAAGTGCGACGAGCTGGGCGATATCGATATCGAAGACCTGCGCGCCAAGTGCGCGGCGCACGCGGATAAACTCGCCGCGTTGATGATCACCTACCCATCGACGCACGGCGTATTCGAGCCCGCGGTGCGCGAGATCAGCAAGGTCATCCACGACGCCGGCGGGCTGGTCTATATGGACGGCGCAAACCTCAACGCGCTCGTCGGGCTCTCCTCGCCCGCAGCCGTCGGCGCGGACGTCTGCCATCTGAACCTGCACAAAACATTCTGTATCCCGCACGGCGGGGGTGGGCCGGGCGTTGGCCCCATCGCCTGCACCGAGCACCTCGCGCCCTTCCTGCCCTCACACCCGATCGCGCCCCCGACGGGGCACACCGAGCAATCCATCGGCCCGGTCGCCGCGGCTCCGTACGGCTCGCCGCTCATCCTGACCATCTCGTGGATGTACATCGCGATGATGGGCGCACAAGGACTCACCCGCGCCTCGCAGATCGCCATCCTGAACGCGAACTACATGGCGAAGCGACTCGAAGGGCACTATGCCGTGCTCTACACCGGCAGGCGCGGGCGCGTTGCACACGAATTCATTATCGACCTGCGTCCGTTCGACAAGCCCGCCGATATCCACCCCGATGATGTCGCGCGCCGACTGATGGACTACGGATTCCACGCACCGACCATGTCATGGCCCGTGCCCGGCACGCTCATGATCGAACCCACCGAATCCGAACCGCTGCCCGAACTGGACCGCTTCTGCGATGCGCTCATCGCGATCCGAGCCGAGATCGCGCAGATCGAGCGTGGCGAGCTGCCCCGCGACGACAACCCGCTCGTCAACGCGCCGCACACCGCGCCGATGATCGCGGCAGACGAATGGTCGCACCCCTACTCACGGACTCAGGCAGCGTACCCCGCGCCGTGGCTCAAAGACCGCAAGTTTTTCCCGCATGTATCGCGGATCGACAACGCGCTGGGCGACCGCCACCTCGTGTGCACCTGCCCGAGCGTTTCGGAGATAACCGAAGACTAATTCGGAGGACCGACAATGCGTACGAACCGTTTCGCTGTTGCGCCGTGCTTGCTTGCGTGCGCATGTCTTGTCGCGTGCGGTTCAAGCCCGCGCGTTGTTGCCCGCGACATCCCCGACGATGTCCCCCGCCGCCCGGTAGCGACGTATTCGATCGTTGCCATGAGCACACCCACCGGCGAGCTCGGCGTCGCGGTCCAGTCCCATTGGTACAACGTCCGCGCGGTCGTGCCGTGGGCCGAGTCGGGTGTCGGCGCGGTCGCGACCCAATCGTTCGCCGAGATCTCCTACGGCCCCCTCGGGCTGGACCTGATGCGGGGCGGGCGCTCGCCCGAGCAGGCGCTCAGCGCGTTGACATCAACAGACGAAGCCGCCGCGGTGCGTCAGGTCGCGATGATCGATACAGCGGGCAACACCGCGGTGCACACGGGTGCGAACTGCATCGCGCACGCGGGGCACATCACCGGGAAAGCGCCCGATGGCTCCAGCTTCTCCTGCCAGTCAAACCTGATGGCGAATCAGGGTGTCCCCGAAGCAATGGCCGAGGCGTTCACGAACTCTCGGCAGGTCACGCTCGCCGAGCGATTGCTCGATGCACTCCGCGCAGCGGAAGCAGCAGGCGGTGATATCCGTGGACGACAATCCGCCGCGATCTTGATCGTCCGAGCCAACCCGGGTGAGCGCGATTGGGACAATGTGCTCGTCGATCTCTCCATCGAGGACCACGCGGATCCATTGGACGAGATCGCTCGGTTATTGATCCTCCACCGCGCCTACGAGTTCATGGACGCGGGCGATAAGGCGATCGAGCGCGGTGATATGTCCAATGCGCAACACGCGTACACCCAGGCGCTCAAGCTCGCGCCGGAACACCGGGAGATGCAGTTCTGGATCGGCGTCTCCTGGCTCGGGATGCACGATAAATTACGCGCGCGGGATATGTTGGAGAGAGCCTTCCAGGACGACAAAGCGGACTGGCGTGAGGTGCTGCGCAGGCTCCCCGCCTCGGGCATCCTGCCCGACGATCCGCAACTGATCGAAGAAATGATCGCCGAGTAGCTACGCCGTTGCGTCGGGTGCCGCGTTTGTCGTTGGTGCCGACTTGCTCCCGATGATCGGGAGTTCATCACGACGGAAGAAAACAACCACGAGCGATAGCACGAGGAACGCACCCGCCATGAAGATCAGCGGCATGGGCTCCGGTGTTGCGCCTTCCTCTGCCGCCAACTCCGGCATGATGCCGAGCGGGGTAAACAGGTGCGCCCCGATCGCCCCGACCATCGCGCCCGCAGCAGCGAGCCCGCCGATTGCGCGTGTCTTGGGGATCAACAGCAGCACCGCCGCGACCAGTTCGATCCCGCCGACGACATACCGCAAGCCCTGTCCCTTACCGACCTCCTCGAAGATCTGGACTGCCATGTAATCGCCGGTCAGCTTGGGCAGCGCGCCCATCATGATGAATACACCCGCGAGGGCGATCTGCAGAACCCAAGCGACGATATTGAGCGGTTTGGACTGGGAAGCGGTTTTCATCTGAGGGATCTCCATTGTTCGTGTGACGTCCCACCAAAGCCTTATTTCGGCGGTGGTATTCCATCGGCGTCACATCTTGTGTGTAGAACCCCTTTTCGGGCCTCCTAGAGCAGCGCGACAGGATCCACATCCACCGCGGTCCGCGCATCGGATTTCACCACGCCCATCGATCGTGCCGATGCCAGAATCCCCTGCACCACCGCCGCACTCTCGCCGTACACCTCGATCCCCACCCGAAACCGCCCCGCGATCCGAGCGATCGGGCACTCCATAGGCCCGAATATCCGTGCCCCGCCGCGACCCATCGCGCTGTGGGCAGCACCCTGCAACGCATCGCAGACCTCCTGCGCCCGCGCTGCCGCCTTGTGTGCATCCGCATCGCGGCAGACCACCCGCGCCATCCGCCAGGCTGGTGGGAGCAACGCTGCTTCACGCGTCGCCAGTTCGCGATCCGCGAACGAAACGTAGTCGTGGCGAGCAGCACACCGGATCGCCCGCTCGTCCGGCTGCATCGTCTGAACGATCACCCGCGCGACCGACCCGCTCGCCGCCCCCCGTCCCGCGCGCCCCGCCACCTGCGACACGAGCTGGTATGTCCGCTCGCTCGCGCGGAAGTCGGGCATGGAGAGCGCCGTGTCCGCGTTGATCACGCCGATGAGCTCGACTCCAGGAAAATCCAGCCCCTTGGCGATCATCTGCGTGCCCAGCATCACCCGCGCCCGTCCCTCGCGGAACGCATCCAGCACGCGGAAGTAATCCGCCGCGCGCTGCATCGTGTCGCTATCGACGCGCACCAGCGCACCCTCTTCCGCGAGCGCGGGGAACCCGTCGCGCAGCTCGTCCTCGACACGCTGCGTGCCGAACCCGCGCCGGACAGCTTTGTTTTCGCACAACGGGCACACCCGGGGCACCAACTGCTGCGCAAGACAATGGTGGCAGCGCACAAACCCGTCCGCACCCGCCCGCGTGCTCTTGTGCTGCACCATGAGCACCGAGCACTGGTCGCACTCGAGTTTCCACCCGCACGCGCTGTCCGTGCAGCACACCACCGTCGAGTACCCGCGCTTATTCAGGAGCAGGATTGCCTGCCCGCCGCGTTCGAGCGTCTGTCCCAGCGCGTGGCGCAGGCGGTTGCCCATGCTCCGCTCGCGCGAGCTGCCACGCCGCAGGTCGTCCCACTCCCTGGCGATGTCGATGATCTCGACTTTCGGCAGACGCCCGCCGCCCACCCGATCGGGCAGTTCGAGCAGCGTGAATCGTCCGCGCCGAGCGTTCTGCCAGCTCTCGAGCGAAGGCGTCGCCGAGCCCAGCACCACCGGGCACCCCTCCATATGCCCACGCTTCAGCGCAACATCCCGCGCGTGGTACCGCGGCAACTGGTCCTGCTTGTACGACCCGTCGTGCTCCTCGTCCACGATGATCACGCCCAGCTTGTGCGCGCTCGTGCTGATCGGCGCGAATACCGCCGAGCGTGCGCCGATCACAACCTGCGCATCTCCCGAACTCACACGCGCCCACTCCGCGTGACGCTGCGACGCCGTCAGCCCGGAGTGCAGCACCGCAACGCCCGCTCCGCGGAACCGCGCGAGGAACCTCCCGGAGGTCTGCGGCGTCAGCGAGATCTCCGGCACCAAGACAATCGCGCTCTCGCCCCGCTCCAGCACCCGCTCGATAACCCGCAGGTACACCTCGGTCTTGCCCGAGCCCGTGATCCCGAACAGCAGATACCCCCCCGGCGTACCGAGCCCGGTGTTGATCGCATCAACCGCGTTTGTCTGCGCATCCGTCAGATCGGGCACATCGGTTGACTCTCGGTGGCGCGGCAGCTCGCCCGACGCCGTCCGCACAGATGCGCGCCGCACCTCGCGCAGCACACCCATCTTCAACAGCCGGTTCACCGGACCCGCGTTCTTCTGACCGATCAGCGCAGCCAGATCCTTTGCGCCCAGAGGGAACGTGTCATCCCCCAACGCCTTGATCGCTTCCCACGCGGCCCCTGTCATGCCCTTCGGTGCCGTGATCGGCTCGCCACCACTCCGCTCGACAAGCGTCCGCACCACCCGCCCGGTCTGTTTTTTCACAGCCGCCGGCACCATCGTCGCGAGCACCATCCCCATCGGGCAGCAGTAGTACCCGCTCATCCACGCCGCCAGACCGACCAACACCTCGCTCATCCCACCCGCTCCCACCGCTTCCGGGGAGAGTCTTGAACGGATCGCTTTGATTTTTCCGGGATCAATCTCAGGATCGATTCCCACCTCCACCACATACCCATCCGCGAGCCCATTACCCCGCCCCAGAGGCACACGAACCCGTTCACCCACGCGCAGATTGCCCATCTCAACAGGGATCCCGTACGTCAGCCCAGCCGCCCGATCAAGCCCACGCTCGATCGCGATTCGCGCGTACCGATCGACCCGCACCGCCCTCTCTTCGCCGAACAGCCCCAGTGCACTCATCCCGCCAAGGTACACACAACCGAGCGATCCGCACGCACCAAGACCCATGTGTACGACCACGCATCAGTACGGGTCCGGCAGCAGATATCAAGATGTATAAATCGTATAAATCGTTATACATCAGCGATTTACAATTCATAAAATTACAAATTCACTCCACATCTACGGAGCAATCTGACTCGCTCTCCAAGACAAATCCCCCGCGATCCACGTCAGATCGAAGACCCGCAACCTCTTGAATAAAAACAGACTGGCCCATATCGCCGCCCAGAGCCGAAACCGTATACGGAGTTTTACATCGGGCGGAGAAAATCCCGCCTCAGGCACCGTTTCGTAGGAACCAAGACGTGGTTGCGTCGCCAAAAGACCATCGGTATGTTCCGACCGTCCCTCGGGCAGTGGAGCCCGCGGCACAGGTGGGATCCGTGCCGAATAGACAGGGTGTCGATGCTCGCCCCGCGCGCTGCGGGGCAAGGGTCGTTCGCCATCATAAATGGTTTCACCGCGCCCCTGTGTGTTGTGCGGTGTTCAGTTGTCCCGGGAGAAGGCACATGCCCAGCTCGTCCCGTCTTGTCGCTTCTTTGCTCTGTAAAGCGGCCGTACTGGCTCTCACAATCCTCGTCCTCGCGCCGGCGACAGCCCGCGCCGAGCAGTACACCGTGGAGCAGGCCCAACGCTTGCTCGACGAAGGTGCGCCCGTCGAGGCAAAGTACATCCTGATGACGCTCAAGAAGCGCTCCTCCGACATGGACGAGCGCGAACGCGTCCTCGATCTGCTCGCAGGAGTCCATCGCACCATCGGGCTGATGGATCGCGCGGATGTATCGCTCCAGAAAGCCGAACTTGCGCTGCGCCACGGCGATGTCCGCAACGCCGAGCTCCACGCCAACGCCACCCGCCGACTCGATAGCGCGGACATGGACCAGCGTCAGCTCGCCTCGGACATCCTCGACGAGGCGGCCCGCCTCCGCATCGAGCTCGAGCCGCTCATCCAACCAACGATCGAGCAGGCTGTCCGCGACTTCAAGACCGAAAAATTCGCCGAAGCCAAAGCCGGCTTCGCGAGCGTTGTCCGTTCGGGCGTCAAGCTCTCCTCGGGGCAGCTCTCCTCCATCAACAGCTACCAGGAAAAGGTCTACGAGATCGAGCGCCAGTTCGGCGCACCATTCGAACTCGAGTACATCCCGCTCGGGGTGCTCCGCGCCGCCGCGGAACCCGAGATGGAGACCGTCGAGACCGTTGCCATCGCCGAACCGATCGAGATCGAAGCCACCGAAACTGAAGCCACAATCGCCGACTCCGCGGATGTTCTCGATCACCCCGTCGCGTACGAGCAACCCGAGCAGGAAGATGAAACGATGCTCGTCGATCGCTTCGCCGTCGCGATGGTCCAGGACACCACCGACGACCCCTCCTCGGACTACGAACTCCAAGACGAGGACAGCGCCGATGAGTACGACCTGCAGGAGCAGGCGGACGACACGGAATCCGAACAAGCCGCCGAGATCGACGACCTGTTCGAAGACGCCGGTCGCTTCGACGCCCAGCGCGTGATGAACGAGGCAGACGCCGCCTACGCCGCAGGGCGCTACAACGAGGCTGTCGCCCTCTACAACCAGGTCACAACAACCTACGCCCAGCACCTCTCCGTTGAAGAAAACGCAGCGGCGCGCGATCACCTGCTCGACGCCCAAACTCGTCTCGGGCAGGGCGGCGTGAACGTCCTCGACCCCTTCGCCAATGATCGCCAGTTCATGCGCGAGCAGGCGAACGCCGAATACGACAACTTCGTCGAGCGCGCGGGCGAAGCCCTCGCCGCGGGTGACACCTCCGAGGCCCGCAACCTGATCGCCCAGGCACGCCTCCAGTGGGCGAACGCGTTCAACAACGGGCTCTTCGCCGAGCAGGAATTCCGCAGCAAAGAACAGCACCTCGCCAACCTGCTCAACGCCATCGCCGCGTCCGAGGAGCAGATCGCCGAACGGAACATCAACCAGCGCGCGATCGACCTCGAATCCGAAGCAGCCGTGCAGTCCGTCCGCCAGGACGCCGAACGCCAGAAGAAGATCAACGAAGCCCTCAACCGCCTCCGCGAATTGCAGGCCGAACTGAAGTACGAAGAAGCACTCCAGGTCGTGGACCAGGTGCTCTTCCTCGACCCGAACAACGCCGCCGCCCTACTCATGAAGGACGTCCTGAAGGACGTGATCTTCTACCGCGAGTGGGAAGAGATCCAGCGCGACAGGGTGTACTCCTACGCCGCGGAATCCATCGAGATGCAGCGCGGGCTGATCATCCCCGAAGCGCTTATGAGCTACCCGCCGGATTGGCCCGAACTCAGCTTCCGCCGCGGTGAGGTCCAGTCCTTCGTCGAGTCCGACGTGGACCGGCGCGTCCTCGCGGTCCTCGAAACAACCCGGATCCCAGCATCGTTCGCGGATGTCCCCCTCGAAAACGCACTCGAGTTCATCGCCACGCTGACCAACATCAACATGGACGTGGACTGGGAAGCCCTCGCCGATGTCGGGATCGAGCGCGATACCGAGATCTCGCTCGAACTCCGCGAAGTCCCCGCACGGGTCGTCCTCGATCGCGTGCTCGAGAAAGTCTCACCGGACGAGTTCACCAGCGCCGACTGGGCGATCGCCGACGGCATCCTGCTCGTCGCGTCCTCGGATCGCCTCAGAGAAAACACATTTATCGTGATCTACGACGTCCGCGACCTGCTCTTCGAGGTACCGGATTTCGACAACGTCCCCGCGCTCGACCTCGACCAGATCCTCCAGCAATCCTCCGGTCAGGGCGGCGGTGGCGGCGGCTCCATCTTCTCAGACGATGAGGCAGGCGACGGGCTCTCGCTCACCCCAGAGGAGTTGCTCAACCGTCTCCTTGAGATCATCCAGACCAATGTCGATCCCAACGGCTGGATCGACGCGGGCGGCGAGACCGGTGCCATCCAGCCCCTCAACGGCAACCTCATCATCACCAACACCGCGAAGAACCACCGCGAGATCCAAGGGCTGCTCAACCAGCTCCGCGAGATCCGCGCCATCCAGATCTCCGTCGAGGCCCGGTTCCTCTCCGTGATCCAGGACTTCTTCGAGCACATCGGCTTCGACATGGACGTCTACTTCAACGCCCAGAACAACCAGTTCCGTGATGCCGAAGCACAGCTCCGCGCTTGGGGTGCGGGCACCCTCGCTGGCGAGGGGCTCTCGCTCACGCCCCGCGATCTCGCCCCCTCAGTCTTCGGCGGTGCCGCCCAGGGCGGCCCGGGGTGGTACGTGACAGGTTTCGACCAGCAGACCAACCAGGTCACCTACGGCTGGTTGGGTGACGGGCAGAACTTCTCCGTCTCACAGCCCAGCACGCTCTCTATCATCCCAGTCCAATCCGGCGCCACCGCCATTACCGAGAGTCTCATCAACTCACCATTTGCCGCCGAGGTTCTCGCGCTCAATCCCGCGCTCGCCATCGCGGGCACCTTCCTCGATGACATCCAGGTGGACTTCCTCGTCGAGGCGACCCAGGCCGACCGCCGCAACGTCGCGCTCACCGCGCCCCGACTCACCTTCATGAACGGCAAGCAGGCGAACATCTTCGTCGTGACCCAGCAGGCGTTTGTCTCCGATCTCACGCCCGTTGTCGGCACCTCATCCGTCGCGTTCGACCCGACCGTATCGAGCCTCCAGTCCGGCTTCACGCTCGCCCTCGAAGGCGTTGTTTCCGCGGATCGCAGGTACGTCACTCTCACCGTCCAGGCGGGTATCTCCAACGTCGGCGAGTTCGGCGAAGGCACCGTCTCCGCTGTCGCGGGCGGGCAGGGCGACAACTCCTCTTCCAGCATCGCGGTCGGCACCTTCCAGCTTCCCCTCCTCGCGGTCACCCAGATCTCCACAGGTGCGACAATCCCCGACAAGGGCACCCTGTTGCTCGGCGGGCAGCGCATCGTCACCGAGGTCGAGGTCGAGACAGGCGTCCCCGTGCTCTCCAAGCTCCCGATCCTCAACCGATTCTTCACAAACCGCATCGAGACCAAGGAAGAGCAGACCCTGCTGATCCTCGTCAAGCCCACCATCATCATCCAGAACGAGGAAGAGGAGCGGGCATTCCCGGGTCTGCTGGATCAGCTCCAGAACCCCCTCCGCTAGCCCCCCAATCTCCCGCGCCCTTGACCCGCAAACCCGCCTCTCGTACCGTCACCCCTTGACCAAGGGCCAGGAGGTAGCACCGGATGCCAAGCGCGCAGTCTCGACTCCGAGTACGTAAAGAGCAGGGGATCACCCGCGTCGAGTTCATCGACCGCAACATCCTCGACGAGGCAAACATCCAGCAGATCGGCGACGAGATCATCTCGCTTATCCTCAACGATGATACGCCCAAGCTCCTCATCAGCTTCGCGAACGTCGACCACCTCTCCTCGGCCGCGCTCGGCACCCTCATCACCATCCACAAAAAGATCGAAGGCAAGAGCGGGCAGCTCCGCCTCGCAAATATCGATCCTCAGATCCACGAGGTCTTCGTCATCACCAAGCTCAACATGCTCTTCCAGATCCACGACACCGAAGACGACGCGATCGCCAGCTTCACCTAACCAGCCTCCCGCCTCCTCCAAGTCCCGAGCAACGAGCAGTCCATCGGGGGTGTGTCCATGTCCCACAACCCGCAGCCACGACCCGGCGCTCAAGATCCCCCCACATACTCCGCGTCGTTCTCGCTCTCCGATGACCACACCCGTATCCACGCCGCGTCAAACGACCTGCTCAAGGCGGTCGCCGACCTCGGGTACAACACCGCTTCGCAGTTCGCCATCCGTCTCGCGTTCGAGGAGGCCATCCTCAACGGGCTGCGCCACGGGCACAAAGCCCTGACCTCCACCCCAGTCCAGATCGAATGGCAAGCCGATCAAAACACCATCACGATGAACATCACCGACCAGGGCCCCGGGTTCGACCCCAAAGGCGTGCCGGACCCCACGGACCCCGACCGCATCGAACTACCATCCGGACGCGGGCTCCTGCTGATGCGCGCCTACATGTCCACCGTCGAATACAACGACAAGGGCAACTCCGTCCGACTGGTGTACACCCGCCCCTCCGACTAAAAACCACACTCACCCACCGCGGCGCGTCCACTTCTCGCTCTTTTCCCACCGCAGCGCATCCACCCGTGCGCTCCGCAGCAGCTCGTCCGCGCCGGTGATGCCCGACAACTCCGCATACTCCTGCGCCGTCACGCGATCCGCCCGGATCAGCTCCACATCCACCCAGGAATCATCCCCGCCCATCTCGGGCGATAAAGCATCCGTCGCGAGCTGCTCCGCTTCCGTGAGCGACCCCGCCGCGAGCAGCAGCTCAGCGTATTTCGTCTGCTCATCAGATTCACGCGTGCACCGCGCTAGGCAGTACCACCCCGTCACCCCAAGGTCGTTCCCGTCTTCATCAACGTTCGCATCCGCATCGATATTCAGCTGCAGCCGCCACATATCCCGCAGCATCCCCACCACATCCTCCGGCGCAAGCAGCTCGTCGCTCGCTTCATCAATCCGCAGCACACCCCGGTGCTCGTGCTCCACCGAATCAACCCCGCTCAGCTGCTCAACCTCCCCGAGGTCAAACGCCGTGAGCGCCTTCTCCACCTTCTCCTTGACCGCCAGCTCGCACCGCACCGTGACAATCTTGTGCTCGTCCACAAAGACATACAAAAACGGTTCGAGAGACATTACCCCGAACCCCACCATCCCGTCCTCGTAGAGCCACTCCCCGAACATCGCCAGCCCCTCGCAGAACCGGTCGTACCCCACAAGGTCGTACGCGATGTACGGATCAATCTCCCGGTGCGCATCGTTGCCCAGCACATCCAGGATCGGGTACACCCGCGAGGGCAGCAGCGCCGTCAGCAGCGTCATCAGCGAGCGCACCCGCGACGCCGATACCAGGCAGTCATACATGAACCGGTCGGGCCACTCCTCCCATTCCTCGCCTTCCCCTCCACCGCTGCCTCCGAGCCCGTTCGACCCGTCCGCAGCCTCAAACTCCACCACATACCCCGCCCGGGTCCGCAGCGGCTCCACCGGATACGCCCCAAGCGGGTACGTGAATCCGTCCGTCTCCCGCCGCTCGATCCCGCTGTCTATTTCAATCCTGCGCATCCTGCCTCGATCCGGGTCATCCATCATCTGACCACCATTCCTTGCGACATCCTCCCCATCTCCCCATCATAAGCCCTTCGCACCCCGCCAACCGATCACGACAGGAGTCTCCCCGTGGACCAACTCTGGAATGTGCTGAACTCCATCAACGCCGTCATCTGGCACAACTATGTGCTCTACATCGTCCTCGGAGTTGGTGTCCTCTTCACCTTCTGGACAGGCTTCTGCCAGTTCCGCTCCCTCACGCACGGCATCAGTGTCACTAGGGGCAAGTACGACGACAAAGACGACCCCGGTGCGATCAACCACTTCCAGGCCCTCTCCGCCGCCCTCTCCGCGACCGTCGGGCTCGGCAATATCGCCGGCGTGGGGGTCGCCGTCGCGCTCGGCGGACCCGGAGCCGTCTTCTGGATGTGGATGGTCGGGGTCTTCGGCATGGCACTCAAAACCACCGAAGTCTCTCTCTCCATGCTCTACCGCAACACCACCGATCCCGACAACCCGCACGGCGGACCCATGTTCGTTGCTTCGCAGGGATTCAAGAAGTGGGGGATGGGCGGGCTCGGCAAATTCATCGGCGGCATCTTCGTCGTCACCCTGCTCGTCTCCACTATCACCGGCGGCAATATGTTCCAGGCGTGGTCCGTAGGCGAGATCACTGAGAATTACTTCAACATCCCCTCCATCGTCACCGGCATCATCCTCTGCCTCCTCGTCGGCATGGTCATCATCGGCGGCATCAAACGCATCGGCGCCGTCGCGGGGCGCATCGTCCCGCTCATGTGCGTGATGTACGTCCTCGCCGCGCTCGTTGTGCTGGTCATGAACGCGGGTGAGATCCCCGAGATGCTCAAGCTCATCGTTACCCGGGCATTCTCCCCCGCCGAAGCCGAGGGTGCATTCCTGGGCGGCACCGCCGGGTACGCCCTGCTCTGGGGCATGAAGCGTGCCCTCTTCTCCTCCGAAGCCGGGCAGGGGTCCTCGCCCATCGCCCACTCCGCCGCCAAGACCCACGAACCAGTCCGCGAGGGCGTCGTCGCCGGGCTCGAACCCTTCATCGACACCATCGTCGTCTGCACCATCACCGCGCTCGTCATCCTCACGACCGGTTCACACAACCGTGGACCGGAAGCAACCTTCGCCGCCCCCGTCGCGGTCGTCGCGTACGACGCAGATGCGGATGGCACCCAAGACCTCAACGACGCCGACACCCCCCTCTGGACCATCGACTCCACCAACCTCCCCACCCGAGCAGACGAAGCTGTCACAGTCTCTGGAAAATGGAAGGGCAACGAAGACGTCTTCGTGATCGTCCACGCCCACGACAACTCCAACACCGGGCTCAACCTCCACCGCTTGGCAGGCACCGTACAGATCGACGGACAAGGCGATCCCGCCTCGATCGAATGGATCAGCTTCGCTTCAGATGTCCCGCCCACGATCGATGCCCCAGCACAAGATCTCTACGTCGAATACCCCGGCCCATCTCTCACCGGGCACGCCTTCGATACCGCGATCCCCGGGCTCGGCAAATGGCTCGTCACACTCGCCGCATGGCTCTTCGCCATCTCAACCATGATCTCTTGGTCCTACTACGGCGAACAGGGCATCGTATTCCTGTTCGGAGAGAAGGCCGTCCCCCTCTACAAAATCTTGTACTGCGTCGCCATCGTGATCGCTTGCGCAGGGTTCATCACAACAGACGCCCAGCTCGACGCGATCACCGCGCTCGGCACCGGTGTCATGCTCTGGGCAAACATCCCGATCATGCTCATCTTCGGGGCCATCGCTATGAAGGCCTACCACTCATACGGCGGCAAGCTCAAACGCGGCGAGTTCAAATCCGAAGAGCACGAACCCGCCTCCATCTCGGATGTCATCGAAGGCAAGGACGTCGAATAAACACCCGCACGCCGTGTGGGATCTCGAAGCCGT
>JAJDDG010000016.1 GCA_029260435.1 Phycisphaerales bacterium
GGGCCTTCGGTTCTTTTTTCTTCAGGCCTGGTGCGGGGGTTCACGACGAAGTCGTTAACCACGATCATGAAAACATCGGATGCGGGTGCCACGCCTTGACCCGCAGGGCAAGACGTGCCGACAACATCCAAACCACCACAAGCCCCCGCACCTCGGTTTTTTTTTCGATGGTCGCTCAACACGATTTGATCGGCTGGCGATCCGGACGACATGTGCCACAAGGTTTTACTTCAGCCCTGGGGAAGCCGCGTGTTTCCCTCTTCAGGATCTCCTGGACCTGTTCCGGAGTGTCGCACTGGTACCAATCCTGATCAGCCGCTTCGACCTTGCCACCGTGCTTGCCAATATGTCCGCACCAATTTTCATGCCAGCATGCCCGCTTTCGGGTCCGGTTGATATATACGGCGTATCTCATCCCACGATTATCACGAATCATTGAGCGAAAGCAATGCTCTTATACCCCTTCACACGCGGTGTGAAGTCTTCTCTTCCTTACAAAGAAGTGATGCGTAGCATCACTGAAAATAAAATCTTTCCTGATGCCTGATGCCTTCCCTACCCCGCAAACAAATCACACCCCTCGTAGTGATCGTTCACCATTCCCACCGCTTGCATATACGCATAACAAATCGTTGACCCGACAAACGTAAACCCGCGCTTTTTCAGATCCTTCGCCATCGCGTCCGATTCATCAGTCGTTGCGGGGATCTCTTTCATACTCTTCCACCGATTCACGATCGTCTCCCCACCCACAAACCCCCAGATATACGCATCAAACGTCCCGAACTCTTCCTGCACCTTCAGATAAGCAACCGCGTTCTTCCGCGCCCCAAACACCTTGAGCCTGTTCCGCACGATCCCCGGATCCGTCAGCAGCTTCTCAAGCTGCGCATCCGTAAACCGCGCAACCTTTTCCGGCTCAAACCCCTTGAATACTTCCCGGTACCTCTCTCGCTTCTTCAGAATCGTGATCCAGCTCAGCCCCGCCTGCGCCCCCTCAAGAATCAGCATCTCGAACAGCCGCACATCATCATGCACCGCCCGACCCCACTCCTCGTCGTGGTACCGCTGATACACAGCATCATCCCCGCACCAATCGCACCGCTTCATCCGTCAGATCCTCCGATCAACTCGCCCAGCCGCCCCAGATCAATATTCCCCCCGCTCACCACAACCCCGATCTTCTGCCCCGCGATCTCATCCGCCCGCTCCCGCGCATCCCGCAGCAGCCCGCTCAGCGCAAGCACCCCCGTCGGCTCAACAACCATCTTCATCCGCCCCATCACCAACCGCATCGCTTCGACTAATTCCCCATCGCTCACCGTCATCATCCGATCCACGTGCCGCAGCAACAGCGGGAATGTCCACCGCCCCAGACTCGGCGTCCGCGCACCGTCAGCAATAGTGGGGGGGTTATGAACCGAGTGCAGCGTGCGCGTCTCGAAACTCCACGTCGCATCGTCCGCCGCCTCCGGCTCAACCCCGATCACCTCCACCCGATCACCGAGCAACCCCTTACACACAATCCCGCACCCGCTCGCCTGCCCGCCACCACCAACACACACATACAGCCGATCGATCTCCCCAACCTCCTCCAGTAGCTCAAGCGCGATCGTCCCCTGCCCCGCGATCACATCCGGGTGGTCATAAGGCGGCACGATCGTCAGCCCGCGCTCCGCCGCAAGCTCCGCCCCCAGCGACTCGCGCGAAATCGTTTCCCGGTCGTACTCCACCAACTCACCCCCCTCACCCTGATACCCCCGCGTCGCCCGCTTCTTGATCTCCGGCGCGTCCGTCGGCATCACGATCACCGTGTAAATCCCCAGTAGCTTCCCCGCCAGCGCCACCGCCTGCGCATGGTTCCCCGACGAAAACGTCAGCACCCCATTTTTCTTCGCTTCATCGCTCAGCCTGCTCAGCGCGTTATACGCCCCGCGGAACTTAAACGCCCCCACCCGCTGCATATTCTCGCACTTCAAGTACACCCGCCCCGCGCCCGTGAGTGCATCAAGATGCGAATTCGTCATCACGGGCGTCCGATGCGCAACCCCCTCGAGCCGGTCCGCCGCGGCGCACACATCCTCCAGCACCACCTCGCTCGGCGGACGATCCGGATCAGCATCGATCAGACTATGCGCGTACTCCGCCATCGCGTCGTATCCTATCCGCCCGTCAAGAGCGCATACACAATGTCCGAATCAATCTTCGATATCCTCACCCGCCTCGGCCCGCGCAGAACCGCGCGGATGCTCCGCCTCCATCTCAAAGAATCCGCGCTCGCCCGCGACCCCTGGTACAACACCGCCGACACCTTTGATGACAACTGCATCATCGTTGCCGGCTCGGGCAGGTCCGGCACCACCCTCCTCCGCGAGATGCTCGACCGCCATCCGTCCATCGCCTGCGGCCCCGAAACCGCCATCCTCTGCGACTTCCTCAACCCGCGCCAGATCGCCGACGAATGGGGCATCGACCAGACGCTCATCGGTTCTCTCCGTCGCGATGCCCCTTCCATGCCAGCCTTCGCTTCGCGCTTCTTCCGAGAACACGCAAAGCGCGAGGGCAAGCCCCGCTGGGCGGACAAAACCCCCCGCAACATCCGCAACCTCCACCGCATCCTCGCCAACTTCCCCAACGCAAAGATCATCCACATTATCCGCGACGGGCGAGACGTCGCATGCACACTCCGCAACCATCCCAAAGAAATGATCAGGGGCGGCAAGGTGGTACCAACCAACATCAACCGCCCGATCTGGCGATGCGCCCGCCGCTGGCGAAATGATGTCGCTCGCGGGCTTGTGTACAAAGACCACCCGCGCTGTTTCACAATCCACTACGAACAACTCATCGCCGAGCCCGAAGCCCAGCTCCGAGCCCTTTGCACATTCCTCGACGAGCCCTTCGCCGACCAGATGCTCGAACCGACCACCAAACGCGAGCCCGGCGAACGATTCCTCAACAACGCAAATGCCGCAGACACCATCTCCACAAAATCACTCGCCCGCTGGAAGCGAGACCTCTCGCAAGCCGAGCGCGAGGACGTCTCCCGAATCGCCGGCCAACTCCTCATCGCGCTGGGCTACACCCAATCCAACGATTGGGTCAACGAATCGATCGACCAATAAACCGTGCCCCAAGCAGACGCAATCATCCCAACCTACAACGACCACAGCGCCCTCCCCCACGCCGTGGCCTCCTGCCTCGCGCTCCCAAGTATCCAGCGCGTCATCATCATCGACGACGGCTCATCCCCGCCAGCAGACCGAGCATCCCTCCAAGACGACGCACGCATCACCCTCATCCACCAACCAAACGCCGGCCCATCCGCCGCCCGCAACCGCGCGCTGGACGAATCCACCGCACCCTTCGCCATCTTCTGCGACGCCGACGACACCCTCCTCCCATCCGCCGAGCAATCCCTTTCTCTCGCCGAACAATCCATCGCCGCCGCCGTTGTTTCCGGGCGCATCGACGCAGAGCAGGGCAAGCCAGACCGCCCGCGACCCACCCCCGCCGAGTGGCAGGGCAAACCCATCCCAGACCCCGATGTTGTCTTCACCCCCATCGCCCTCTTTGGCACGCCGGGCCTCATCATCTCCCGCGCGGTGATCGATGAACCAGTCCGCTTCGATACAAACATCAAGCACGCCGAAGACCGCGAGTTCCTCCGCCGAGTCGCAGATGTTGGTCCCATCCTCGTCTCCCCGCACCCCGCCGTCCGCTATCGCCTACACCCTCCCGATGCGCACAACCTGAATGCCCCCGCGCACCTCGCCCGCCGTGTCCGTGATTTTCTATACATCGTGGACAAGCACAACTCACCAGCCGCCGCGCCGCGCTTCGCCCAGTCCGCCAGATGGCTCATCAATCAACTCGCAAAGACCGGTGCAGACGCACAAACATGGTCCCTGATGACCGCCGCTGCCCGCCAGCACAACTGGCCAATCCCCCTCAAAGCCCGTCTCCGCCGCTTGCTCCCCTCAGCGCGTTGATCCACCAACCAACCGTGCCATCCGCTTGCGCAGACTCGTCATCGCGCGCTCCATCTGCCACACCCCCATCTCTCCCGCGTCAGCAATCTTCCACCCGATCCGATCCGCGATCGCCTCCTCCGCCTCATACCCGAGCACCGAAAGATACCCGCCGATCATGCGCTCAACCGTCTTCACCTCGTGCGCCGTCAGTTTCTCTTTGTACCGACCCCGCCGGCTCGCATCGATCGGCTTGCGCGTCATCCCTTTCCAACCCTCCTCCGCGCCCAGGTACCCCGATGCCTCCCGCTCGTAGTACCGCAGCATCTGTCCCTCAAACGCAATTCCCAAAAACGCGCAAAGCCGCCGCAACTCCCCCTCCGTCTCCGAAACAAGTGTCTCGTACCGCACCGTCGTAAACCGCTCCACGCCCAGTTCCTTCTCGAACCGCTCCTGCCGCTCATACGTCTTCCGGCACCGGCGCGCGTTCCGCAGCACCGAATCGCTCGACCGCCACGGCATCTCCCGCAACGACACAACCACATCCCGCGGATCCCGATAGATACTGATAAACCGCGCACCCGGAAACACTTCAAGAATCCGAGGCACAAACTTCTCGTGGTGCGGCGTCTTTTCCCCAACCACCGCGTCCGCCGCGAACGCCTCACCCGCAAGCCGTTCCATCATCCACAGAAACAACCCCCGCGTATCCCGCGCCCCGTCGCGTATCGCCGCCTCGACCTCCCCCCGCCCGATCCCCAGATCCGCCCAATACCGCTCCCGCTCGCACCGATCCAGATACACCCCGATCGATGCATCGCCAACCGCCCCGCCGACAATCCGCGCCGGATCAAACTTCGAAAAGAAATGCGTCTCCGCCGGGATCACCACCCGCGAGTGGCTCGTCAGCATGCCCTGCAAGAGCGTGCTCCCGCACCGCCCCGTGCCCACAACGAAGAACACCCCCGACCCATCGTGCCCAACTTGTCCCTGCGCCGTATCCATGCGTCGCGCGAGGATACACTTTCGCCGATGTCCCCGCCCGTTTCGATCCTCAAAGGCAAGCCGTTCCGCCGCATCCAGCGCGAGATCTACCAGCGCGTCTACAACCACCCGCACCGCAACCTCCTCGCCGTGGGCCAGCCGAAATCGGGCTCAACATGGCTCTTCCGCATGATGAAAATGATCCCGGGCTACCTCCCCTACGCCCCACCGGGCATCTCCATCGAATCCCGCCACAACCTCGAACCGAACCACCTCACCCCGCCCCCCGCCGGCTACACCGTCACAAAAACACACTCCCGCGCGACCCCAGAAAATCTCCGCATCATCCACGAAACCAACCGTCCGTACGTCGTCCTCATCCGCGACCCGCGCGATCTCCTCGTCTCTTGGGCGCACTACGTCACCATCTCGGGCCGCACACTCGTCCGCTGGGAAGCCGCCCGCGATCTCCCCATCGAGCAGCGCATCGATTTCTACATCGAAAACGTCCTCCCCGACACCCTCAACTGGGCGCTCGATTGGCACCGCGAGATCCACCCTTCCATCGGCTTACTCATCCGCTACGAGGACATGCTCGCCGACACACCCGCCATCATGCGCCGCGTTTTCGACCACTACCAGGTCAATATCGCCGAAGACAAACTCGCCGCGATCGTCGAAGCAAACACCTTCCAGAAAACCACCGGCCGCAAACCGGGCGAAGCGCAGGCGAACGCATTCAACCGCAAGGGCATCGCCGGTGACTGGGTCAACTTCTTCTCAGACGACCAGACAGCCGCGTTCAAGCTGGTCGCTGCCGACGCGCTCGCAAAGCTTGGCTACGCGCAGTCCGAAGCCTGGTAACCCCAGAACGCCGCGTACTCCCCCATCAACTCAAACACCCGGTGCGCCCGCTCAAGCCGTGGGCCCTCCGCCTCGTCGCGCCACCGCTCCACCCGTTGCTTCGTCACCGCGCCCCCATGCACCGCCGCTTCTCCAGTCCGCTGCACCTCCCCCTCGTTGAACTGCCCGACCCGCCCCGCTTCGCTGATCGGGCTCCCCACAAACCGCCGCACCTTCTCGAACGCATCCCCACCGGCGCACAATGACTCATATGTCACCCGCATCCCGCCGCACGCTTCAAGCATCTCAAGCTGAAACCCAAACTGTGTCACCAGATTCTCCGCAGCAGCCTGTGTGTCATCCACCCACTCCAGTCCCTTGATCCCCCGGTCCCGCCGATCGCACATAGATAAATAAATATCCCGCGGATCCCGCCCCAGCACCACCACCCGCATCCCCGGAAATGCCTTCCAATATTTCCGCCAGTGATCGTGAAAAATCTCCTTCACGCCCACCTGCCGCATGTGCCCCAGCATCCGCGGCACCAACTCCCCCGCAAACCCGCGCACAAGCCGCCGCTTCCGCCACCCGGTCCACCTCCGCTTAAACGCCTCAAGGTCGATCCCCACAGCGCCGAACATCGCGATGTCCGCCTCCTTCAACTCAAACCGTCCCCGCCCCAGATTCGGTTCCCTGAAAATAAACGCCTCCCCCTCGCGCGTCAGCAGCTCGCTCAGCACAGTAGACCCGCTGCGCCGTAGCGCCGAGATGTACACAAACGGGCATGCTCCCTCGCGCGCCGTCACCCTCAATACCCCCAATCAAACCCGTCGCCGAGCATCGTGCGCAGCGCCGCGTTATGCGGCGCGAAATATTCGCGCAGCCGCCGCCGCACCCCGTCGTCATCCACTTGTTTCCCCGACCCTATGTTGTGGACATCAAATCCCACACGCCCGTCCGCCGCCAACCCAAGGAACGAGCAAGCCTCCCCGTACACCGCCGCAGGGTTCTCGAACAACCGCTCCGCTTTCAAAACAAGCACCCGCTCCCGACCGAACACATCAAACCACCGCGTGAGCTGCTCGGCGTACCGCCCCCGCGCCATGTACGCGTGCCGGAAATACCCGTCGTCAACGTATTGCTCATCCGCCGCGAGCCGCCCCGCGTGCGCCGCCATGCGAACCGCTTCACGATCCAGCGCCGTATCGATATCCGGCGCATCGTCCCACCCCTTGCGGTGCGCAACCCGCCAGTGGCTGATCGCCCGCTCCACCGGATCCCGCAGTAACGCGATCAACTTCACATCGGGCAGCATCGTTCCGACCCGTGCAGGCACGAGCGGGTGATACAAATACGAAGGCGTCGCCTCCCCCGCGATGCTCTTGCGCCCCATCGCCCCGCGCAACACCGCGACCGGAAACGCCTTCGGAAAATGTTGCGTGTACCACCCCGCCCCGCGATTGTAGTGCCGGTCGAAGAAATGAATCTCCTTCCGCGTCGCCTGCACCATGTGCCGGTGCTTCACCAGATAGTGATGCAGGCTCGTCGTCCCGCACTTGTGCGCACCAATAATCAGAAAGCGAGGCCGGAGCCGCGCGCAACCCTCGGGCCACGTCAACCCAACCCCCGCCGCCTCGCACGCCAACGCGGGCACCGCCTCTACCGCTCGCCGATCGGCGTGTACGCCACCCCATGCGGCCCGATGTACGCCGCCTTCGGGCGGTACAACCTGTTGTCCGCCAACTGCTCGAGCACGTGCCCCGCCCACCCGGAAACACGGCTCATCGCGAACATCGGTGTGAACAAATCAAGATCCAGACCAATGCTGTGGTACGTCGTCGCCGAGTAGAAGTCTACGTTCGGGTAGATCCCCTTCGCCGCGACCTTCGCCTCCATGACCTTCTCGATCGCGCTCGACTTCTCGTACAACGCGCTGTTCCCCGTGTCCTCCGCGAGCTGCTTCGCGAGCGTCTTGAGGTACGTCGCACGCGGGTCGTACGC
The DNA here is from genome assembly GCA_029260435.1 of Phycisphaerales bacterium. Taxonomy (GTDB): domain Bacteria; phylum Planctomycetota; class Phycisphaerae; order Phycisphaerales; family UBA1924; genus OFTM74. The sequence continues at coordinate 7,800 of JAJDDG010000016.1, forward strand.
CTTGTACACACGGTGACCGAACCCCATGATCTTCTCTTTCCGCTCCAGCATCCCCTCGATCCGTGCCGGAACATCCTTCGGGCTCGCAATGTCGTTCAGCAGGTGCATCACGCCCTCGTTCGCGCCGCCGTGCAGCGGCCCGCGGAGTGCGCCGATCGCCGCCGTCATCGCCGAGTACATATCGCTCAAGGTCGAGATCACCACACGCGCAGTAAACGTCGAGTTGTTCAGCCCGTGATCCGCATGCAGGATCATGCACGCGTCAAAAGCACGCTCCATCGTCTCCGTCGGCCGCTCCCCGTTCAGCATGTACAGGAAGTTCCCCGCAAATGACAGGCTCGTATCCGGATGCACGATCTCCTCGCCCTTCCGGTGCCGGTCGAACATCGCGATCAGCGTCGGCGTATGACCCAGAATGTTCAGCGCCTTGTGCCTCGCAGCCTTCGGGTCGATCGCGTTCGGGTCCGGGTCGTGCATCCCAAGCGCCGAAACCAGAGTCCGCAGCACGTGCATCGGTTCCGCGTCCTTCGGCAGCCGCTTGATCCGTTCCAGCATCCCGTGCGGCAGGGCATACCGCCCCCGCAGCTCCGCCTTGAACGCATCCAGCTCCGTCACCGTAGGCAGCTTGAGGTTCCACAGCAGGTACACCACCTCTTCAAAACAGGAATGCCGCGCAAGATCGTCGATCGCAATCCCGACGTATTCCAGCACCCCCTTCTCGCCGTCGATGAACGACATCTCTGTCTCAGCGGCAACAATCCCTTCCAAACCCTTCGGCGCAGCGGTCGCGGTCGTCATGTGATCGCCCTATTTCGTGTATCAAGTACCAGGCCCGCAAACAAAGACGCACAATCGTCGGTGCCCACACAGCCCGCAGATCTTCGACTATAAGAACCCCCGAACACAACGGCAACGCACCCCACAATACCCATGTCGATCCAAACCAACCCAGACCACAGCGCTCCCGTCGATCTCATTCACGGAAGACTCCTCATCGATCCAACAAACCCGCCCGAACCGGGCTGGATCGTCATCGAGAACGCCCGCATCAAGGAGGTCAATCTGGGCCCGCTCCCCGTCTCCGCCGTCGCCGACCACGCCCCCCTGGGCTCTCCAAACCACATCATCACCCCAACATTCACCGACGCGCATTTCCACTTCCCACAGATCGATTCCATCGGGTGCGACGGCATCCCCCTCCTCCAGTGGCTCGACGAAATCGTCTTCCCCGCCGAGGGCTGGTGGGGCAAAGGCGCTGCCCCCTCCGCCGTCCGCACCGCTACCCGCCGTCTCCTCACCCAGGGCACCACCACCGTCGCGGGATACCTCACCTCCCACGCAGAAGCAGCCACGCAGGCAATCGAGTTCCTCCGCGACCAATCCCCCCTCCGTATCATCGCGGGCCGAGTAGCGATGGACCGCAACGCACCGGACGACCTCACCGCCGAGGACCGCGCCCGCGCAACCCGCTGCCCGATCCCCTCCCCGATGCATCCGCCGATCGAGCCGACCGACCGAATCCGCGTTTCCGTCAACCCGCGCTTCGCGATCTCCTGCACCGAGGAGCTTCTCGCCGAGTGCGCCTGGGCCGCAAAGGAATCATCGCCGTCCGCGTGGATGCAGACCCACCTCGCCGAAACCAAGCCCGAGTGCGAACTCGTCGCCGAGCTCTTCCCGGACGACGCCTCATACACCGCCGTCTACGACCGCCTGGACCTCCTCACCGACAAAGCCATCCTCGGGCACTGCATCCACCTCTCCCCCGCCGAGTGGCAGACCATCGCCCAGCGCAGATCCATCGTCGCCCACTGCCCCGCCGCAAACACCTTCCTCCAGGCAGGCATGTTCGACCTCGAAGCCGCCCGCGAGCACGACGTCATCCTCACACTGGGTTCTGACGTCGCCGCCGGCCCGGATATCGCTATGCCCCGCGTCGCCCGAGCCATGATCGAGGTCGCCAAGATGCGCAAAATGTCGGGTATCGCGCCAAACGCGCACATCCCCTCCCCCGCCGAAGCATGGTCCCTCATTACACAGGGCAACGCTCGCGCCCTGCAATTCGATGACACGGGCCACATCGCTCCCGGCGCCGCCGCGGACCTGCTGCTCCTCCACACCCCCGACGCATGGCACGACCGACACCTCACCGCCCGCCTCATCTACAATTGGTCGTCCTCCCTCATCACCCACCGCGTCATCGCCGGATGCTTCATCGACCCAAACAAGGTCGGCGCCCCCTCCCGCGCCTAGAACCCACCCAGTGTTTATCCCCATCGCCACAGACCGACCCCGCAAACGCCCCACCCGCATCACCTACGCGCTCATGGCGATCAACGCCGTCATCTTCATCATCCAGTCCGCCGTGATTGCATCGTCGAGTGAGTCCCTATTTCTGAATCCATCTTCCCTACCTTCTTCACCTTCTATTGCAGAAAAAATTCTCGACTCGCTTGTCCTCGCTTCAAACACCGACTACTCCACATTCCACCCCTGGGCGCTCATCTCCTACCAGTTCCTCCACGGCGGCATGATGCACCTCATCGGCAACATGCTCTTCCTCTTCGTCTTCGGCCCACCCGTCGAAGACCGCCTCACCCGCACCGGCTTCGCATTTTTCTACCTGCTCGGCGGCATTATCGCCGGCGCAGCGCACATCACCTTCGATATCCACCCCGTCATCGGCGCCTCGGGCTCCGTCGCCGCCGTCACCGGCGCTTTCCTCGTCCTCTTCCCCCGCACCCACATCAAGATCCTCCTCTTCTTCTTTTTCATCGGCGTCTACTCAATCCCCGCCTGGTGGTTCATCGCCTTTGCCATCACTAAGGACTTCGTCCTCCAGGGCATGGGCAACTCCGGAGTCGCGCACCTCGCCCACATCGCCGGCTACCTCTTCGGCGCCGCTATCCCCCTCATCCTCCTCTGGCAGCGCATCATCCCCCGCGAGCCCTACGACCTCCTCACCATCGGCAGGCAGGCAAAGCGCCGCCGCGATTTCAAAGAACTCGCAAGCTCCAAAAACTCACCCTGGCGTGCCGACGCCGCCGCTCCAACCACAAACAAAAAAACCACCCACTCCAGCGCCATCGAAGAGCAGTGTGCCGAACTCCGCACGCAGATCGCAACCGATCTCGCAGACTCCAAACTCCCCGCCGCCGCAATCGCCTACACCAAGCTCCTCTCCCTCAACCCAACCGCGTCACTCCCGCGAGACGACCAAATCCGCCTCGCCAACCACCTTTTTCAATCCAAAGACCACGAAAACGCCGCCGCCGCCTACGCCGTATTCCTGGAGAAATACAAAGCCGACCGCGAAGCGCCCCATATCACACTCATGCTCGCGCTCATCTCCGCCCGCTACCTCAACGACCCCATCAAGGCCCGCAACCTCATCGATTCCCTCGACGCCGTCTCACTCCCGGATGACCACGCCCGCCTCCGCGACACACTGCGCGCAGAAACAGCGTGACCGGTTCCCGACCACGCCCCATCAGCACAGTGCTATGAACGCCCGCCCCCGAGCCCCCGCTCCATCAGTGCCGGTAGGTAATCCGTGCCTTCGTCAGGTCGTACGGACTCATCTCAACCGTCACCTTGTCACCCGGCAGAATACGGATCCAGTGCCGCCGCATCTTCCCGGAGATATACGCAAGCACCTCGTGATCGTTCGGCAGCTTCACCGTGAACATCGCGTTCGGCAGCGCCTGCATCACTTCCGCATCCATCGAAAATTTCTCGTCCTGCTTTGGCATGCAATCCTTCCAGAACCGACCCCACGAAAGCCAACAAAGCTCACAAGAGATCCCTCATTCAATGCTCGTCGTTTCCCGACCCACCCCGAGACACCACAAACACTCCAAGCGTGATACCCAACCTCAAGCGTCCATAGCGGGAGACGACAAGCGCATATCCTAGCGACCTCCTTCCCCCCGCGTCGTATCCTCACCCCCAAGACCCCATGCCACCCCTCAAACTCCAACTCACCCAAGCCGCTGCCCACCTCCGCGAGGGCAGAACCGATCGCGCCCGCGAACTCTTCGAGCAGATCCTCACGCGCCACCCCGCCAACCCGCAGGCGCTCGCCGAACTCGCCAGAATCTACTTCGCCCGCTCCGCGTTCCACCCCGCCCGCAAACTGCTCACCCGTCTGGTCGATAGCCAACCATCAAACGCCGAAGCCCACTTCTCCCTCGCCACCGCACACTTCCTCCTCCACGAGCCCGACCCCGCCCTCACCGCGCTCGCAGCCACGATCTCCCTGAATCCAGACCACGCCCCCGCCTTTACCGCCCGCGCCCAGATCTACCTCGCAAAGCGAATGTGGGATGAAGCCGCAACCGCCGCCTCCCGCGCCCTCGAAATCACGCCAACCGCAGGCCCCGCCGCAGCGATCCTCGCGCGATGCACCCGCCGCGCGGGCGACCCCGCCGCCGCTCGTGATCAACTCGTCGCACTCCTCCCCAATCTCACCAACCCCCCCGACCGTATCCCCTGTCTCTTCCAACTCGCCCACGCACACAACGACCTCGCCGATTACGACCCCGCCTTCGACCACTTCGAACAGGCCCAGGCGCTCCAGGCAGAACTCCCCGAAACCAAATCGCTCGATCTCGACTACCCCTCCCGTCTCATCAAAGACACCCTCGCCCTGTGTACCCCAGCGCGCATTGCTGGCTGGGCCTCGCGCGCCAAACCAATCGATGGCCTCCAGCCCGTCTTCCTCGTCGGCTTCCCCCGATCGGGAACAACCCTCACCGAGCAGATCATCGCAGCCCATCCCGACGCCATCACCACAGACGAGCACCCCGCGCTTTCTCAGGTTGTCTCCCGCATCCCGCAGGTCACCGGCTCCACCGCGCCTTATCCGCAGAACATCGCAGACATCCCCGACGCCGCAGCCTCGATCCTTCGCGCCGACTACCGCAAGTCCATCCTCGCACACCTCCCGGAATCCGCCGCATCCGCACGCATCATCGTGGACAAACTTCCTCTGAATCTCCTCAACATCGCGCTCATCGCGCGCCTCTTCCCCAAAGCCCCGATCCTCGTCGCCCTACGCGACTCCCGCGCCGTCATCCTCTCCTGCATGATGCAGGAATGGCGTCCAAACCCCGCGATGGCAAACCTCATGGGCCTCGAGCGCGCCGCGAAGTTCTACGCGCAGGCAATGGATCTCTGGTTCCACCTCAAGCCCCTGCTCGCCAACCCAACCCTCGAGTTCCACTACGAAGACACAGTCGCAGACCTCCCCGCGCAGGCCCGCCGGATTCTGAGCTTCCTCGATCTCCCGTGGGATCCATCGGTGCTGGAGTTCCACAAACGCGCCACCGAGAAATTCATCTCCACACCCTCCGCCGAAGCCGTCTCCAAGCCCATCCAGACCGCCCCCGCCGAGCGTTGGAAGCACTACGAGCACCGCCTCGCTCCCGCCTTGCCCCATCTCGAACGGTGTATCGAGATCTTCGCCGCCCGCGACGCGCCGCCCGAATGAGACCTAGTCCCGGATTTCCCAATCCTCTCACGCCGAGCCACACCCCGCTCCAGAGCTCAAAACGAGGGACAAAATGCTCCGATTTCGAGACCGAATATGGTCATTCACCGAGATGAGATCAGGGTGAATCGCGGGTAGGGGGTCCAAAAACCCCCCTGTTCAGGCACCCGGATCCCTGATATCTTGCCCCCCCCGATTATCGGGAACGCACAGGGATCCCAGGCAACTAAACGCCCTCCGGAGGACAGGATGACCCCCACCCGTTTCGTGATCGCTCTCGTCGTTACCGCGACCACAGCAACGCTCTCAGCCGACACCGTCACCCTCAACGATGGCTCCACCATCGTCGGCTCCATCAAAACCATCGCCGCCGACACCATCACCATCGAATCCGCTTCCGTCGGCACCCTCCAGATCAACCGCGAACACATCTCAGGCTTCTCCACCGACGAACCGCGCACCGTCGAACTCACCTCGGGCGAGCGCGTCATCGGCCGCGTCATCCAACAAGGCGACCGCCAACGCATCGAGGGCCAGTCCCTTCAGCCCGTTACCGTCACCCCCGCCGACATCACCGCCGCGTGGTTGCCGGGCGAAGAATCTCCCGAAGCGCGCAATGCCCGCGAAGCACTCGAGCGCCGAGAATGGACCGGCTCGCTCTTCTTCGGGCTCAATGGTCAAACCGGAACCACCGAGAAACTCACCTTCAACGGCCGCATCGATCTCAAACAGGATCTCGCCAATCAACGCACGTTCCTCTACGCACAGACCCGTTTCTCCGAGGAAAACGGCTCGAACTCCGTCAACGAAAACATCGCCGGTGCCCGTATGGAGTTCGATATCTCCGAAAAATGGTTCGTCTACGGCGCGAGCGAAGTCGAGAACGACGAGCAGGAAGACCTCGACCTCCGCGCATCACTCACCGCGGGGCTGGGCTACTTCCTCATCCGCGACGCCGACACCGAGTTCAAACTCCGCGCCGGTGCGGGTCTGATCCACGAATCCTTCGGCAACGGCGACAACTCCAACGACCCCCTCTTCGAAGCCGGCTACGACTACAAAAACATCCTCTGGGACGACGTCGCCTTCACCCACTCCATGACATATCTCCCCACCCTCGACGACTTCGCTTCCAACTACCGCATCAATTTCGACACCGCCGCCGAGTGGGCAATGGGCAATAACGCCGACTGGAAACTCCGCCTGGGCATGCAGAACAAATACGACAACGCCCCCGCCGCCAGCGTCGAACGCCTCGATACTTGGTATTACCTCAACCTCGGCTACGCCTGGTAGAACCCCTGTTATGAGATCGTGAGCCGCATCCGCACCCTCTCCCCGCCGGGGGAGAGGGCAAGCGAGCGGAGCGAGCGCGGGTGAGGGGGCCTCCTCTGTTCTCTCTCCCCTCCTCACTTTCCCCACACACTTATCCACAAAAAGTCGTATCATCTCACCCATCGATGCAATGTCTGCCTCGAGATCACTTCCCGCTGCGAAACGCCCACGCACGTTGCCAAGCGCCACCCGCAGCCGACCCTTTCCGAGAGTAGCGCCCGACGAGACAGAGCAACCCCCGCAATCGCGGCAGGTGTTCTTCCCCGAAGGCCGAGTAGAACCATGAAGATTTATGTCGGCAACCTCCCGTACGACACCGGTGACGAAGACCTCCGTACCCTCTTTTCAGAGTTCGGCGAAGTCACCTCCTCAAACGTCCTGATGGACCGCATGACAGGACGCTCCCGTGGCTTTGGCTTCGTCGAAATGGCGAACGATGCCGAAGCAACAGAAGCAATCGAGAAAACCAACGGCATGGCCTTCAACGGCCGTGACCTCCGCGTCAACGAAGCGCGCCCCCGCGAAGAACGCTCAGGCGG
>JAJDDG010000017.1 GCA_029260435.1 Phycisphaerales bacterium
GCTATACTTGCCCCCCGCTCATCGAGCGGAACTAAGCCCCCATCGCCCGGGTGGCGGAATTGGCAGACGCGCCAGCTTGAGGTGCTGGTCCTCTTCGGAGGGTGGAGGTTCGAGTCCTCTCCCGGGCATTCACCCAGCAGGTTTCACCGCCCGCTGGGTTTTTTTATGCGCCCCCCACCTACCCCCCCGCCCATCCGATCCGCATACACCCCCGCCTTCACCCGCTCGCTCAGCTCCCGGCGCAGAATCTTCCCCGTCGGATTCTTCGGCAGCTCCTCCACCGAAATAATCTCGCGCGGCACCTTGTACCCCGCCAGATGCTCGCGGCACCACGCCCGCAGCGCCGTCTCGTCAAACGCCGCACCCGCTGCCATCTCGACAAACGCCCAAGGCAACTCCCCGCGCACCTCGTCGTGCACGCCGACCACCGCGCTCGCGTGTACCGCCTCGTGCTTGTTCAGCACTTCCTCGATCTCCCTCGGGAATACATTCTCCCCGCCGATGATCATCATCTCCTTGATCCGCCCCGTGATATAAAGCCTGCCCTGCGCATCTTCTTTGCCGATGTCCCCCGTCCGGAACCAACCATCATCGTCAAACACCGCCGCGCTCTCCGCCGCGAGCTTGTAGTACCCACGCATCACGTTCTCCCCCTTCAGGCGGATCTCCCCCTCGCCGCCGACGCCAATCTCCCGCTCCGTCTCCACATCAACAATCCGGTGCCGCACCCCATCGAGCGGCTTCCCGACCGAGTGCGCCGCGTACGCATCAGGTAAGCAGATATGCGTCGCCGCGCTCGTCTCCGTGAGCCCGTACCCCTCGCAGATCCGCTTGCCGAACCGCTCGCAGAACCCCTGCGCCACCGCGTCCGGCAGCGGCTCGCCACCCGAGATCGGGAACCGCAAGCTTTCTAAATCCTCCGCAGTCGCTTTCTTCGACCCCAGCATCGCGTTGTACATGCTCGGGATCGCGACAAACAGCGTCGCGCGGTGCTCGCGGATCAACCGGAACAGCTTGCCCGGCACGAACCGCGCCGTGAACACCACCTTCGCGCCGATCGCCAGCGGCGCCATCGTCAGCACCGTGAACCCGAAGCAGTGGAACTGCGGCAGCACACCCAGAAACACATCCCGCCTGCTCACAAACCCCGTGTCCAAAACCTGCCCGATGTTCGCGCCGATATTCCCGTGCGTCAGCATCACCCCCTTGGGCTTCCCGCTCGTCCCGCTTGTATACAGCAGCACCGCCAGCTCATCGCGCCCCGCGATCGCCGGCACCCGCACCTCCGGCGCACCCGAAAAATCCATGTCCTCCAGATACACAACCCCTCCACCAACCCCCCCACCGCGACGCCCGCCCTGCACCTCCGGCGCAAACCCGATCGCCTCCACCAGTTTCCGCGATGCAATGATCAGGTCCACACCCGAATCATCCACCACATACTGCAACTCCTCCCGCTTCAGCACATAGTTCAGCGGCACCACCGCCCGCCCCGCGATCCACGCCCCCAGCGCAACCGCGCTGCTGATCGCGCTCGTGGGTGTCAGCATCCCCACCACCCGCGATTCGCTCGCCCCCTCGATCTCCGCCGCGATCTTCATCGCCGCAACGATCAGCTCGACCCCCTTCCACTCCCGCATGTCGTCCACAACAACAACACGCCCCGCACGCCGCGCAAGCGAGCCAAGCACCCACCAATGCACACCAAACCGTAATAGCGCCCGCATGCAATCCGCTCCTCGTGCCCCCCCGCTCGAACCGTTCGGATCATACGATACGGCACACCCCGCCGACCACGCGATCCAGGAGCACCCCGCATGGACCCAAACTGGGAAATCTCACCCGCCGAGACCGCCGACCGCATCAAAGCAGGCGAACCCGTCCTCCTGCTCGACTGCCGGCGCGCCGACGAACTCACCATCAGCACCCTGCCCGGCGCGATGCATATCCCCATCGAAGACCTCCCCAAACGCATCCACGAACTCGACGACCACGAACACAAACAAATCGTCGTGCTCTGCCGCACCGGCGTCCGCTCGCTCCAGGCAGCCGTCTACCTCCGCGACGAGGGCTTCTCCACCGCGCGATCCCTCTACTCGGGGATCAACGGCTGGGCGCGCACCATCGACCAATCGCTCACCATCTACTAAACCTACTCGTCCTGTGTGGCATGCCGGGTGCCACCGCTTGACCCGAAGGGCAAGCGGTGCTCTTGCGATCTCCCGTGCCACTGACCCGTCTCCGGGTCAGTGCTCTCTTTTCTACTTCTTCTTGTGTGGCATGCTCACACCGCAGGGGTGAGCATGTCTTCCTAAGGCGACGTGCTCGGCAGTTCCACCAGCATCAGCACCTCCGGGCGGTCCAGCGGCGTGCGCACGTTCGAGCGGTCCAGCACCGCGAGCCACCGCGTCTCGTACGCCGCGCGGAACTCCGGCTTGTTCATCGCTTTCTCGACCGCCAAACTCCCACTCCCGTCCACCTGGATCTGCTCGATCACATCGGGCGAGTACCCACGCAGCACAAACCATGCGAGGTACACATCCGACCGCTGCGTCACGATGTTGCTCAGCGCGCGGAACATCGCAAGACGCTCCTCCGGATCATCC
>JAJDDG010000018.1 GCA_029260435.1 Phycisphaerales bacterium
GCGGCATGTGGAACAACTGGGACGCGAGTTACGCGGTCGGTATCGCGCAGGTGACGTCCCTCGGCAACCCCAGGCTGGACCTTGTCGCCTTCGGCTACCACCACCCCCTCATGCCGCTGCTCGATGAGCGTGATATTCGCATGCAGATCAAACTGCACAAGCTTGCGCACCAACAGACGTTCGGTGCGCCGTATAGCTTGGGTATGTTCCCGCCCGAAACCGCGTTCTCCTCGCGGATTATCTCCGCACTGGTCGCCGAGGGCATCGACTGGGTGCTCGTGGACAACATCCACTTCGACCGCGCATGCAAGGGGTACCCCCACACCAACAGCTCTAATCTGTTCGCACCAAACAGGTCGGATCAGATCAATCCGAACCCAACTGATTCCGGCGGCGCATGGGTGCAATTGCAGAATCTGTGGGCACCCTCGCTTGTGAGCGCACCGTTCGGGTATCAGCCGCACTATGTGCAGCACATCGACCCGACAACCGGCGTCCCTTCGCGCATGGTCGCGGTGCCCGCGGCGCGGTACGAGGGCAACGAGGACGGGCGCGGCGGGTTCGGCGCGTTTTTGTACGACGTCGTGATGGACGCGTTATTGCCGCACAACACCGACCCTTCGCATCCTATCTACGTCATGTTGCACCACGATGGCGACAACTTCGGCGGCGGGTCCGACGCGTACTACCACTCCAACTTCCAGAGCATGGTCAACTGGGTGAGCGCAGACAGTGACTATGAAGTGAGCACAGCGCAGGACTATCTCGACACATACCCGGTGGGTATCAACGACATCATCCACGTCGAATCCGGTTCGTGGGCGGGAGCAGACAACGGCGACCCGGAATTCAAGAAATGGCTCGGCGATCCGAACGCGAGCGGCTGGTCGCCCGATCGGAACTCGTGGGCTGTGCTTGTTGCGGCGAAGAACCACGTGTTTACGGCGGACGACATCGCGCCTGTATCCAGCATGAACGGGGTACTTAGCGGCAGCGGCACGCCGACGGAGAACGCGTGGCACTTCCTGCTTGCAGCAGAAGCGAGCGATCATTGGTACTGGGACGGCACGGAAATCTGGGATTCCAACGTGACGCGCGGGTGCAACCAGGCGGTCGCACAGGCGGCGCCCGTGTTGGCAGGTGTAGGCGCTGAGAGCACACCTCCTACGGCTTTGCTGCCGCAGCGCGAGCCGTATAACCCCGGCGGGTTCGAGTGGGGCGCGGTGCCCGAGGCGGGTGATTTTGAGGTATGGACATATGCCTATGACATTTCCGGCATCACGAGCGCGACTCTGTATTGGCGGACGGATAACGACGGCGAGAATCCGATCACATCAATTCAGAATGAGACATATAGCGGCGGCGCGGAAGTGGGCGCGTGGCAGGCTACAGCAATGACGACCACCGCGCACCCGGCACTCCCGGCTGGGATTCTTACGCCGACGGTTCGGGGTGATCGATACGGCGCGATGGTCACGGGGCAGGAGGATGTGCTGCTTGATTACTACGTTTCTGTTGTTGATACGCACGGGAATGTTTTTGATTCGGATATCCAGCATGTCTGGGTCGGGCAGGCGGGGGGAGTGATTCCACCAAGCACGGCGGAGATTGTGCCGGACCCGGCGGTTGCGGGGCAGACGGTGCGCGTGATTTATGACAAGGCGGCGGGGCCTCTAGCGGGCGCGGGGCAGATCTTCCTGCACTACGGCTTTGGCAACTGGGGCACGATCATCTCGCCTGATGTGCAGATGACGTTTGATGCGCCGAACGACGAGTTCTTTGCTGATGTGATGGTCTTGGGTACGGCGACGCAGTTGGATGTGGTGTTCAACGACGGTGTGGGGAACTGGGATAACAACAGCGGGGCGGACTGGCACTTTGGGGTGACGGGCGGTGGGGGCGGGGCGAGCTGGGCGATGGATGGCGTGCTGGACGGCTCTGCGATTGAAGTTGCAACGAATGGTGGGTTGCACCTTTGGATTGATTACAACGAGAGCGGTGTGCTGTATGTGGCGACGGAGGACGCGGGCGAGGGGAACGACCACTTTGTGTATTTGGCGGGGGCGAGTGGCCCGGGTGCGATGCAGGCGGCGAACTGGGCGAAGGCGGGGCAGATCGCGGCGTGGGATGCGCTGCTCGCGGATGAGAACGACAATGACTTTGAGGGGTGGTTCGATGCGAGCGGTGCGAACCAGGCGATCACGGGCGCGAACGGCGGCGTGCTTGAGGGGACGATTGATCTTGTCGGTGAGTTCGGAGGGTTGGTGAGCGAGGTTTATCTTGCGGTTGGTGCGTTTGCGACGGCGGATGGCGGGGCGCTTATTGCTGCTTCGCAGGTGCCGGGGAGCAATGACAGCGATACGGATCTCGATGCGGATGAGTATCTGCTGGTGGATCTTGGTGCGCTGTTCGGCGCGTGCGACGGGGACGCAAACGGGGACGGCGCGGTTGATGTGAATGACATTTCATACGTCCTGTTTAGACTCGGCGACTCGGGGACACCGGGCACCGTGGACGGCGACGTGAACTCGGACGGGATTGTCGATGTGAACGACATCAGCTATGTGTTGTT
>JAJDDG010000019.1 GCA_029260435.1 Phycisphaerales bacterium
GCTTCTTCTTGGTGACAACGAAATGGTCGAGGCGAATGACCTCGTGCTCAGGTCTCCTTCACACGCGCAGAACAATGCATTCTCTCCGCAACCCGACACCGGACCAACCGGCATCCCCACACTGGACGACGCCGAACGCGAACTCATCCGTCGCGCAATCGAATCATGCGAAGGAAACGTAACCCTCGCAGCATCCGTACTCGGAATCAACCGAGGCAAGCTCCGCTACCGCATGGACCGCCTCGGCATCGTGATGTCCCGCAAGGAACCGATGGTCCGGTCGGAGGACGGAGCGTGATCCTTATCCCCGCGGCGTGCATGCTTGTGTTTGCCGGTGCGCTCTACGCCACCCCGGGCGAACTCGATCTCCATGACGCAACGGGCGACGCGGTGTTCCGCCGCACCGATCCGGGCAACGACGGGCCACTCCATCCGATGGCTTCCCCACTGGATCTGATCGAGATCCATCTCGCATCGTGGGCACCGAATAATCCAGGTTCCGATCCGTATTCGGGCTCTGTTGTGCCCAACGGAACCGGCGACTTTCTCCGCCTTCAGTTGTTCCTCGCCGGAGTAGTCAACCCGCCCGGCCCGCTCGGACTCGGCGGCTTCCCCTACGACCCATTCCGCTTCGGCGTCACACCGATATACGGGTTTGTCGAACTCGATCTCGACAAAGACGAAAACACCGGTGGCGAACTCGACGCATCCGCATTGCACAGACCGCTCGCCAACGTCGCCCGCTTCGCCTCGGTCCCCGAAGGAGTCGTAGGCACCCGCATCGCACGATGCGCGAGCGACCTGGACTCCAACTTCTCAACCACCCCCCAATACGAACGTACCGGACAGGATTTTTCGTTGAACCTCTGTGGATGCTTCGATGTGACCACCGTCGAAACATTCGGAGACATAGACGGCTCGTTCGACGCAGGCGATACCTGGATCGTTCAAGGACGTTTTTTTCAGAGGGCGGGGGGGTTCACAGAAGCGAGCGGTATGTTCGGCGGTTCCTTCTTCGGATCATACGATCCAATGGTCAACCTCCGGTTTGAACACGACTGCCAGTCCGACGAAACCACTGTAACACTCGTCTACCCTCTCACGATGGCCGGCGCCGCAGCCCTGGCAAACGAACCAGAACAACCGATCGACCTCGATGTCTCCAATCACACAAGCGTCATCGAAGCGCTCGACGACATCATCATCGGTGCCGGAGGCCCGCTGTTCGGCCCGACCGCCGTCCTCACCTCAGAATGGAACGGCGACGACCCCGCTGATTTTCTCAAACCGATCGATTGGCTCGTCACCGCGATCATCGGGATCCCCTACTCCACTCCACAAGCCGAACTGTATGTCTGGACGGATGTCGCCGGCGATCTGAATATCGGAGACTTCGATTCGAGTCAAATCGTCACGCACGCCGACCGCCAGGAACTCGCCCAGCAACTCGCGTCGCTCGACGGCGGCCCCACCGATGCCGATGCAATAACCAACGGCATCTTCCAGATCGCCAACCCCGGGTATGATTTCTCGTTGTTCGATATCGATGGCGACATGAATATCGATGCGGGCGACTCGCTCGCGATGAACCTCAAATGCGATGCAGACGCCAACTCCGACGGATTCGTGAACGTGGACGATCTGTCATACGTGCTCTTCCGTCTCGGCGCGAACGGGTCGCCGGGGCTCATCGATGGTGATGCCAACACCGATGGAATAACCGACGTCAATGACATCTCATTCGTGCTCTTCCGCCTGGGCAGTCTCTGCCAGTAATTGCCGAGACAACCCCATTGCCCCCCCTCAACGCATGGCCATATGCGCATTTTTCGCACCCATGACCGTGGTTCGCCCGATATCGTGGCAAATACCTATGGTGTAACTTCGCCAATCTCAACGCCCACTTCCCGTTATTCTGTTCTTGCAGGGGATAATCTGACCGATAAGTCAGACCGGGAATACACTCGATCTCCAAGCTGTTCGAACAAGAGAACACCCCGGGGTATAATCTCACCGTGCTGATCCGCTACCTGCTCATCCTGACACTTGCCTGGCAACCGCTGGTGCTCAACGGTTTGCCCTCCGCTCCGGATTGGCTGTCGGGCTGTTCAACAACCGCATGCTGCACTGTGCTGGAAACAACTTCCTGCTGCGGCGAACAGATTGTCGAAGTGCAGTGCCACCGCTCCGCTGGCCCATGCCTCTGCGCGGATACACCAACAGATCAAGACCTCCCCAAACCTGAAGCGCCGATGCCTCGTCCCGAGCGAGACCCCGTCGCCTCTGTACAGGCACCGCCCGCCCCGGCAACACATGCGTTCGATGCAGTCGCACCCCCTCGATCCACGACAGATGTCGCGTCGAGTCTCATCGCGCTGCACTCCCACAACGAGATCCAGGCACTCCTGGGAATCTGGCGAACCTAGCCAGAGGCACCCGTAGGGATACTGCGCGCCGTCAGCGTCGCGCCCCCCGGCTCCTCTGCTATTTCGTACAAACAGATCTCAGGAGATCCCAATGGATTCGCGACCATTCGCGTGCGTCCTCGGCGCAGCGGTTTCCGTCTATGTTGCAGGGTGTACATCACCTTTCGATATCCCGGACCCCATCGCTGTCAACGCAATAAACCCGCCCCCGGGAGCCCGGAACCACCGCCCACCTTCCCGATACCGGGCGGATGATGTGCCCACCGAGGCGTTCCCGGCTCTGTCCGCAGACTCATCACCGGATGGGTACGTCCGGTACGCGCTGTTCCACAACCCGCGGGTCGAACAGGCATACCAGCAGTGGCTCGCCGCCGCCGACCGCCTCCCCCAAGTCCGGGCCCTCCCAGACCCGCGTCTGAACTTCGGGTTCTTTGTAAACGAAGTCGAAACACGTGTCGGTGCCCAGCAAGCCCGGATCGGCGCGCAGCAAACATTCCCCTGGCCCGGCGAACTCCAGAACAAAGAAGATGCCGCCTCTTTCGCAGCCGCCGCAGCATGGCAGCGTTTCCAATCAGCCCGCCTCGCCGTGAGCGAGCGAGTTGTCGTCTCGCTCCACGAACTGGCATACCTCGACTCAGCCCTCCAGATCACCCGGGACAATCTAGACCTCCTCCGAACCGTCGAGGAGGTCATCCGCGCCCGATACCGGGTCGCCACCGGCTCCCACCCGGAACTGATCCGTGTACAGCTTGAATACGCCCAACTCGAAGACCGTCTCGCACAACTCGCATCGATGCGTCCGTCGTACGTTGCTGATCTAAATGCAGCGCTCAATCGTGATTCCTCCGCTCCCATACGCTCACTCCCCGATCTACCGGGTCGAGTAGCCAATCTGAGCGCGGATAACCTCGTTGAGATCGCCAGACGATCCAATCCGCAACTGCTCGCTCTCGATGATCTGATCGAACAACAGCGCATGCTCACCGAAGTTGCCCGCAAAGACGGGCTCCCCGATCTCACCGTAGGGCTCGACTACATCGTGACCGACGAAGCGCTCGACAGCTCGATACCCGAGAGCGGCGACGACCCGATCCTCCTGAGCTTCGGGATCAACCTCCCACTCTGGCGAGAAAAGTATGACGCCGCCGTGCGAGAATCCCTCGCCAACCGCCTCGCCGTGTCATACGAACGGGCCGATCAGGCAAACCGAATCTTCTCAAGTATCCATCGAGCGTGGTTCGAGCACACCGATGCCGACCGGAGAGTCCGCCTGTACCGCCAGACGCTCATCCCCAAGGCTGAAGAATCGCTCCGCGCGTACCTCGCTTCATACCGAGCGGGCAGCGCAAGCTTCCTCGACCTCCTCGATACAGAGCGCACCCTACTCGAGTTTGCAATCGCTTCCGAACGCGCACGCGCCGACCGCGCCACAGCGCTCGCCCGCCTCAACACGCTAGCCGGTGAGATCGTCCCGACAACCCCCGCCGACCAGCCGCATGACGTGGAGAACAACCAATGACAACTCTCATGACTCGTGTGCAATCAATAAGCGCCTGGATCTGGCGGCGCTCCGCCGCCGCAATCGCGTTGGCGCTCATCGTTCTTGCGCTGATCTTCGGATACCGGATCGGCAGCCCCGCCCACAAAGACGATGCAAACCTCGCCGATAGCGCCTCATCCACAGACAACCCCGCCGCCCCATCGATGTACACCTGCTCGATGCACCCGACCGTCCGCCTCCCCGACCCGGACGCCAAGTGCCCGATCTGCTTCATGGACCTGATCCCCGTCACCGAAGACTCGGGCGATGGAAACGAATTTCGTATCTCTATCAGCGAATCCGCAGCCGCGATCAGCCGTGTCGAGACCGCAAAGGCTGGGCGTTTCTTCCCGACAGCAGAGATCCACCTCTACGGCATGGTGACATACGACGAAACATCTGTCGCCCGGCTCACCGCGTACTTCCCGGGCAGGATCGACCGCCTGTTCGTCAACTACATCGGCATCCCCGTCAACGAAGGCGATCATCTCGCAGAACTGTACAGCCCGGACCTGATCGCATCCTTCGAAGAACTCCGCCAGGCGGTCAGAGCCGCGAATACCCTGCGCTCCGACAGCGAGTTCATCCGCCAGACAACCCTCGACACACTCACCGCGTCACGCGAGAAACTCCGCCTGTTTGCTCTCACGGACGAACAAATCGCGTCGATCGAAGACGGCTCCTTCTCATCGGACAGACTCACAATCTACACCCCGATCAACGGCGTCGTTACACACCTCGCCGTCCGCGAAGGCGATTACGTCAAGACCGGAGAACCGATCGCGACCGTTGCGGATCTGTCGCGCCTCTGGCTCGACCTCGAAGCATACGAATCCCAGCTCTCGACACTCCGTTGGGGCCAGCGCATCTCATTCACTGTCGAATCCCATCCCGGCGAAACATTCGAAGGACGCATCTCATTCATCGAACCAATGGTCGACCAGCGGACCAGATCCGCAGCGGTCCGCGTCGCTGTTGATAACAAAGACCTCCGCCTCAAGCCCGGCATGTTCGCTTCCGCGATCGTCCGCCCGCGCATCGCCCAGGACGGCCCTGTAGCCAGCAATGACTTCGCCGGGCACTGGGTCTGCCCGATGCACCCGACGATAGTCAAAGAAACGCCCGGGGACTGCGATATCTGCGGGATGGATCTCCTGCCCGCAGAATCATTCGGCGTCGTCGGCGATCCAACCGACGCCGAAGCGCCGCTCGTGATACCGAGATCCGCGGTGCTCTTCACCGGCACACGATCCGTCGTGTACGTCCAGGTCCCGGACACCGATCGCCCAACATACGAGGGACGCCAAATCACGCTCGGCCCGCGCGCAGGCGAGTTCTACATCGTGCGCGACGGTCTCACAGAAGGCGAGTCCGTCGTTGTGAACGGTGCGTTCAGGATTGATAGTGCCATGCAGATCGCCGCGAAGCCCAGCATGATGTCGCCCACAGGCGGCGCCCATACCGGACACGCTCATGGTGGCATGAACCCCACCGCACCGCCGCCCAGCCGTGGGCACGCGAGCATTCCGGATGCATTCCTCTTCGCGCTCAAACCCATCTACGCCGCATACCTCGACGCCCAGGAGGGTCTCGCCGACGACGATCTCACCATATTCACGCAAGCATCAGTGGACATGCGAAACGCGCTGAGCTTTGTAGAAGAAACCGCCCTCGTCGGTGAAGCCCTCGCCATATGGCGACGTGCCGCGATGAAGCTCCGCCCGAACACCACCATCACAACAATCAAAGAGGCCCGCGCACATTTCGAACACATGAGCAGTGCCGTGATCAACCTCCAGCGCCGATTCGGACACAAGGGCAGCGACACATGGCATCTCGCACACTGCCCGATGGCTTTCGATAACAAGGGCGCCAACTGGCTCCAACGAGGCACACAAATCAACAACCCCTACTTCGGCGATGCGATGCTCCGCTGCGGCGAGATCCGCGAGGCATTCGAGCCGATCGATGCAGCCGCGCACGAGGGGCACAATCATGAGTGAGCCAAGCCCCCAACCACCGCGAACCCCGGTCAACAAGATGATCCGTTTCTGCCTGGAGCAGAAGCTCGTCGTCGCGATCCTCCTCGCGGGAACAATCTTCTGGGGGCTACTCGTCGCCCCGTTCGACTGGGATATCCGCGGCATGGCGCGCGATCCCGTCCCGGTCGATGCAATCCCCGACATCGGCGAAAACCAGCAGATTGTCTTTACCGAATGGCCCGGGCGCAGCCCGCAGGATATCGACGACCAGATCAGCTACCCCCTCACGATCGCCCTGCTCGGGATCCCGGGCGTCAAAGACATCCGCAGCTATTCCGTCTTCGGCTTCTCAACGATCTACGTCGTGTTCGATGACGACATCGAGTTCTACTGGTCCCGCTCGCGCGTGCTCGAAAAACTCAACTCACTCCCCGCAGGCACCCTCCCACCCGGCATCGCGCCAGCGCTCGGCCCAGACGCCACAGCGCTCGGGCAAGTCTTCTGGTACACGCTCGAAGGGCGCGACACAGATGGCAACCCCACCGGAGGCTGGGGCGGCGACGAACTCCGATCCATCCAGGATTTCACGGTCAAATACAAACTCGCCAGCGTCCGGGGCGTCTCCGAAGTCGCCTCGATCGGCGGCTTCGTCCGCGAGTACCAGGTCGATGTCAACCCAGACGCGATGCGCGCCGCTGGCATCACCCTCCAGCAGGTCATCGGCGCGGTGCGCCAGAGCAACCTCGACGTCGGCGCACGCACCATCGAAGTCAACCGCGCCGAATACATCGTCCGCGGGATCGGATTCATCGAAAGCATCGAAGACCTCGAGCTCGCAGCAATCACATCCCGCGACAACGTGCCGATCCTTGTCGGTGACATCGCCTCGGTATCACTGGGCCCGGCGCTCCGCCGCGGCGTGCTGACCAAAGCAGGTGTAGAAGCCGTGGGCGGCGTAGTCGTCGTTCGCTACGGCGAAAACCCGATGGCAACCATACAGCGCGTAAAGGACAAGATCGCTGATATCACATCGGGCCTGCCATCGAAAGTGCTCGCCGATGGTACCGAAAGCCGTGTCACAATCGTCCCCTTCTATGATCGAACGGGGCTCATCAACGAAACACTCCAAACCCTGAACGCCGCCATCCAGCAGCAGGTGCTTGTCACGATCATCGTTGTCCTGCTGATGGTCATGCACCTCCGCAGCAGCCTGCTCATCAGCGCGATGCTCCCGATCACAGTGCTCATGACCTTCATAGGCATGAAACAATTCCGCGTGGATGCAAACATCGTCGCCCTCTCGGGCATCGCGATCGCAATCGGTACGATCGTTGATATGGGCGTGGTCATGAGCGAGAACATCCTGCGCAGACTCGACGAGTCCGACCCGGAAGAATCGCGCCTGGAGGTTGTATACAAAGCGTCCGCGGAGGTTGGCGGCGCAGTACTCACCGCCGTCGCAACAACCATCGTCGGATTCCTGCCCGTGTTTACAATGGAAGCCGCCGAGGGCAAGCTCTTCAAGCCCCTCGCCTACACCAAGACTTTCGCGCTCATCGCTTCGATCGTCATCGCACTGACAATCCTCCCCGCCGCCGCGCACGCCCTGATGGGCTTCCGAATCCGCTCCCGCTCGCTCCGCACCATGAGCGCTTCCTTGCTGCTGTTCGCCGGACTCGCGATCGCGACAACCATCCACCCCATGCTCGGCGCAGTCGTCTCACTCTTTGGCGCGTTCTTTCTAATCCAGCCGCATATCCCGGATTCCGTTGCTCGAACATGCCGGTGGTCTGCAAACATCGCACTCGTCCTGATCGTACTCGGTGCGCTCGCCAGCTCGTGGGAACCGCTCGGCCCCGAGCCCGGTGCGTTCGGCAATGCGCTCTTCATTGGCGTCATCATCGGCATCCTGCTTCTGGTGTTCTGGCTTGTCCGTGTCGCCTTCCCGCACATCCTCACGTGGGCGCTCCGCCACAAAGCCGTCGCGCTGTCCCCCGCCATCTTCCTTGTGCTTTTCGGAAGCACCGTCTGGCTCGGCTTCGATCGTGTCTGGGGCTGGCTCCCAGAACCCGTCCGCCGCACCGATACCGGTGTCGCAATCGCGCACGCCCTGCCCGGGCTGGGCTCCGAATTTATGCCCTCGCTCGATGAAGGCGCATTCCTCTACATGCCCACAGCCATGCCGCACGCATCTATCGGCGAAGCGACAGATATCCTCAAAGAACTCGATCTCCGCATCATGAGCGTGCCCGAAGTCGAACTCGCGGTAGGCAAGATCGGACGCGTCGAGAGCCCGCTCGACCCCGCGCCCATCTCGATGGTCGAGACCATCATCCAGTACGCCAGTGAATACAAAACCGACGCGCAGGGCCACCGTCTCACATTCCGTGTCGATCCTAAAACGCACGAGTTCGTCTACAACGAACAAGGCAACCTCATCGAAGACGAGCAAGGCGATCCATTCAGACAGTGGCGCGACGAGATCACCTCCACGCAGGACATCTGGGACGAGATCGTCGCCGCCGCAGACATGCCGGGTGTCACCAGCGCACCAAAGCTGCAACCCATCGAAACCCGCATCGTCATGCTCCAGTCCGGATTCCGCGCCCCGATGGGGATCAAGGTCTACGGCCCGGACCTCGAATCAATCGAATCCTTCGCGCTCGACCTCGAACGCCTCCTCAAACAGGTGCCCTCGGTGCAGCCCGCCGCCGTGTTCGCCGACCGCGTTGTCGGCAAGCCCTACCTCGAGATCGATATCGATCGAGAAAAAATCGCCAGGTACGGCCTCCGCATCGCAAACGTCCAGGAAGTCATCGAGGTCGCGATCGGCGGCAAACCCCTCACCATGACCGTCGAAGGACGCGAGCGCTACCCCGTCCGTGTCCGCTACCTCCGTGAACTCCGCGACCAACCCGAAACGCTCGGCGACATCCTCGTCCCCGCTCCCTCCGGCGCACAAGTCCCACTGCGCGAACTCGCAACCATCAACTACCGGCGCGGCCCACAGATGATCAAGAGCGAAGACACCTTCCTCGTCGCCTATGTCCTGTTCGACAAGATGCCCGGCTTCGCCGAGGTCGCCGTCGTCAACGACGCCCGCTCGTATATCCAATCCCGGATCGACTCGGGCGATCTACTCGTCCCCGCCGGTGTCAGCTTCGACTTCGCCGGCTCATACAAAAACCAGATCCGCGCCGCAAAACGCCTCAGCATCGTGCTCCCCCTCTCGCTGGCGATCATCTTCCTGCTCCTCTACTTCCTGTTCCGAAAAGTCACCGTCACCCTCATGGTCTTCTCCGGAGTTTTCGTCGCATGGGGAGGCGGCTTCCTCATGCTCTGGCTCTACGCCCAGCCCTGGTTCCTCGACTTCAACCTCCTGGGTGTCAACCTCCGCGAGCTCTTCCAGATCCGCCCATACAACCTCTCCGTCGCCGTCTGGGTCGGGTTCCTCGCGCTATTCGGTATCGCGACAGACGACGGCGTCATCATGGCGACGCGCATCGAACAGTCCATGAAAGAAGAGAACCCGAAATCCATCAACGCCATCCGAGCCGCCGTAGTCACGGGCGGGCGGATGCGTATCCGCGCCGCTGTCATGACCAGCGCAACCACGATTCTCGCGCTCCTGCCCGTCCTTACTAGCACCGGACGCGGCTCGGACATCATGATCCCCATGGCCATCCCGACATTCGGTGGCATGGTGGTCGCTTCGATGACCTGGTTTGTTGTGCCTATCCTGTACAGCTGGGTCCATGAATGGAAATCCCGTTTCGCCCCAGCATCCCATCCCGATGACCCCACTCCCGAAGGAGATCCCCAATGAGAGCTTTCGTATTGACCGCCGTACTCGCCTGTTCCAGTCTCGCAGCCCCCAGCGCACTCGCGCACACGGGTGACGAACACACCGCGTCCCAAATGAAAACCGTCAACACCATGTGCCCCGTCGGCAAAGAACCCATCGTCGAATCCGCCGGCACCATCGAGTACGACGGAAACACAATCGGGATCTGCTGCCCGAAATGCGGCGAGCAGTTCCTCGCGTGGGACAAAGAACGCAAGGATATGTTCGTAACACTCGCGATCGACCACAAGGAGCCGGGCACGGACAACAACGCCGAACCGAAGCCCGCACAGGCCAATGCCGATTCTCCTGCAATCCCGTACATACTCGCCACATGCCCGATCTCCGGCGAACCGCTCGGATCCATGGGTGAATCAATCTCCAAGGTGTACGACGGACGTGAAGTCAGCTTCTGCTGCTCCATGTGTATCCCCAAATTCGAGGCCGACAAGACCGCCTACTTCAAGCAGATAGACGAACAGATCATCACCGACCAGCTCCCCTACTACCCGATCCAAACATGCGTCATCTCGGGCGAACCACTCGTCGAAGAGGGAGAGAACATCTCCAAAAACATCGTCTTCAACAACCGCCTCGTCCGCCTCTGCTGCAACATGTGCGTACGCAAGTTCAAGGCCGATCCTGCCGGGTACCTCACGCAACTCGACAAGCAAACCGCGGACGCCCAGCGTGATGACTACCCGCTCACCACCTGCATCGTCGCCGGCGGAGCACTCGGCTCGATGGGCGAACCGAGCGAAATCGTCGTCGCCGGACGCCTGTTCCGGTTCTGCTGCGCGAACTGCGAACCGAAGGTCAAAGCCGACCCCGCAAAATACATCAAACTCCTCGACGACGCGCGAGTCGCCAAAGGCAACTAAACAACAACAATGAAACCCCGAAAATCGACGTACCTCCTGCACCGCTGGTTCGGGCTCGTTGTCTGCCTGCAACTCCTCGCATGGAGCGCGGGTGGCTTTATTTTTAGCGTCCTCCCGCTGGATGTGGTCCGTGGTGAACACCAGGCGTTCGCCCAACCATTCGATCCCATCACCTCCGATTCGATCGATGCGCTCCCACTCCCGCTCCGCGATGCAATCCGCTCCATGATCAATGACGATCAGGACATCGGAAGCGTGACGCTCTGCGACAGAGGCATCGGCCCGTTCTGGGAGATCGCTCGCACGGATGGCTCCCTCATCGCACGCCTGTATCCTGCCGACGCCACACCCGCACCACCCATCTCGAGCAACGACGCGCAGCACATCGCAGCCCGAGATTTCCTGCCCTCAAACACCGTTGTCGATGTCACGCTCATCGAGGCAGACCCCCCGATCGAATACCGCAAGGGCCCACTCCCCGCCTACGCCGTCGAATTCGACCATCCCAACAACCCACATATCTACGTGCACGCGCCAACCGGCGAGATCACCGCCCGCCGAAACCGACCATGGCGCATCTTCGATTTCTTCTGGATGCTCCACACAATGGACTACACCGGACGCGACAACTTCAACCACCCCTTGCTCACAAGCTTCTCCGTGCTCGCTCTCACAACCGCCGCCTCCGGGCTGCTGCTGTGGGGCTGGCGCATCAAACCTCGCCGAGCCACCGCCGGGATTTAATCACACTCCAATTCACATCAGCTCGATCGACGCGATCGTCAGGTCGTCAGCCAGTGGGCCCGCGGCGTACGCCGAGATCGCGTCGGCAAGCAACGCAACCTCCGACTCGGGGGAATCACCCTCGCCGAGTTTCGCAAGCACCGCATCAACACCGAACTGCGTCCCGTCCGGGTTGCATTGTTCGACAGCGCCGTCGCTCCAAAGCACGATCCGAACACCCGCCCCCATCTCCATCGAGCGGCATGTGTAGGGCGTATCGCTCATGACCCCAAGCGGCATGCCACCCTCGGAGCGCACCAGTTCGGGCGATCTACCCGCATGATGCACGCAGACATACCCGTGCCCCGCATCAACGATGTCGAGCACGCCCGTACCCGAGTCCCACACCGCCCCGATGAGCGTCACAAACACATTATCTTTCGTCCGCTCGCAGAGCTGCACATTGACCTCGTTCATCGCGTCCGCCAGCGCCATCCCCTGCTGGAGCATCGCCCGCAGGTGCCCCTGCGTCGCCGCCATAATCACCCCCGCCGCCGCACCCTTGCCCGATACATCCCCAAGAAAAAACGCGGTGCGAGTGCCGGACAGATCCATAATGTCAAAGAAATCACCCGCGACATACCGCCCGGGCGATGAGTGATACGCATACCGCGCAGACGCGAGCTCACCCGAAGTGCGCGGCATCAACAGCTCCTGAGCATCGCGCGCAGCCCGAACCTCCTGCTCCATCTCCGCTCGCCGCTGCTCCATGTCCGCCGCGATCAATCGTTCCAGCGCAAGCCCCGCGATATCCGCGAGCGACGTACAAAACGCAACCGCGTCACCACGCAGCGTCCGTTCGCCGCCGCGAGTATCCATGTACAGGAACAAATCCGGAACACCATTCACGTTGATCGGCGCGCAGAACGCACTCCTGATCCCGAGTTCCATGATTGACTGCCCCTCCGGAGCACTCCCCTCACCGAGCAACTCAACCGCCTGCCCATTCGCAGCCCCGCGCAGCACACCTCGGCTGAGAACCACATCGCCGGGATCATCCGGCGCGAGGATCTCATAGCCATCCATCCCCGCACCCCGCACGACAAACACCCGCCCACTCCCGGTACCCGAACACACCGTCCGATGGAGCACTTCTACCACCCGCCCGCTGTCCGCTGCGCTCGCAAACGCGCGGGTCGCACCGATCAACGCCTGCAGGCGGTCCTGCGCGATCCCGCTCTGCCGAGACGCATCCACCGCCTCGATACGAGAGAGCGGCGCGTCCATCACCGTCTGCATCACGGTCGATTGCTGCTCGTACCGAAACGCACATTTCCATTCCCCAAACGAAAGAATGTCATCCCTGCGCAGCGCGATCGTCTCACCGGAATTCAAACGCCGCCCATTCACACTCGTGCCATGCCTGCTGCTGAGATCCGTGAGCATCCACGCACCGTCGATCACAGCAACCCGCGCGTGCCGACGCGAGATATGCGGATCCAGAATCTTGTAATCAGCATCGGAACTGCGACCGACCACGTGCGAGCGCCCGACCTCCAGCATGTACGTCCCCGATGTCGTGTCATCGGCTGCGGACAGCGGGATCAGCATGGCATGTACAGCGCTCAAGACCGCATCATACCGGAGCACCCCAATCCCCTTGAGATGCACCCCCTCCCCAAAAACAACAAAAGCCCAGCGTCACTCGCCGGGCTCAATCAATTCCATCTTCAAAGCGGGTGAGGCGATTCGAACGCCCGACATTCACGTTGGCAACGTGACGCTCTACCACTGAGCTACACCCGCAAACACCAACCCGCCGGCACTCCCCAGAAAGGGATCGAACTGGGCGGGGGGTGGACCGAAGAAAATATGCCCACTGCCCCCGCCTTGTCAAACACCTCTTCCCCAATCAACACCCTTCCACCCAATTACCGGGCCTCCGCGAACCCCTCACCGCCCCGCGCCCGCTCCACCGCATCCACCACCTGCTTCGACGTATACGCATTGCCCTTCCAGGGCTCATCCGTCCCCGGACCGTAGACCACTAATAAAGGGATCCCCGTCTCCCCCAGCGACCGCAGCTTCGCCCACCCCGGCGCCTTTGTGCTCGTCAGATCAACCCGCAGCATCACCACGTCGTCCGACTCCAGCAGCGGCTTCACCGGACTGCGGTTCAACACCGTCGCCTTCAGCGCCTTGCAGTTCAAACACCACTCCGCCGTGAAATCCAGCACGACCGTCTTCCCCTCGCCGATCGCCTTGTCGAGCAGCCCGGGCGAGTAGTCGATCCAGGTCGTCGTCACGATCGCGCCATCAAGAGAGGCCTCAGATTTCGCCGCCTGCTTCTTCGCGTACTCATCCGCACCCTGCGCAGTAGTGTTCCACGCCGCCATGATGCCCCCACTACCGATCACCACACCAATGAGCACAAAGACCAACCGCCGAACCGGGCTCTTCGTGATCTGCACCGTCCGCACCGCCAGCAGCCCACCCGCGAGCACACCAAACAACGCAACAGCCCACCAGTGCAGCTTCTTCCCGAAATACGGATAATCACTCACCAACGCGTTCAGCCCCGAGCCCACGAAATACGCAGCGGCCGCGAGAAGCAAGAAGCCCATCACCTGCTTCACCAGCTCACTCGCCGGTCCTGTCCGGGGCACCTTCTCCACCCAACCCGGCTTCGCAGCCAGCACCAGATACGGCGCCGCCATCCCCACGCCCATCGCCGTGAACGCCACGATCGTCGCCCACTCTCCCAGTGATGCCGCGATCGGCAGCAACGCACCGGCAATGAACCCGAAGCACGGCAGACCCAGCACCGCCGTCATCACCCCAAACATGAAGCTCCCCGCAGGCGAGTCCGCCTCCGGATTCACCATGTACACCTTCTGCGGCAGCGTGATCGCAAACATCCCCATCAGCCCCAGCGCCATCACCCCGATGATCGCCCCGATCCCAGCGGTCACCCACCAGATCCCAAAGAGCCGCGACGGATCCGCCCACGCGCTCACAAACGCGGCAGGAATCCCGATCGCCACCCAGAACGCCACCACGCCCAATGCCATCCACATCCCCAGCACCAATCCCTTGCCAGGCGTCCCCGCATGCTGACTGAGCGTCATGATTTTGATCGGGATCACCGGCAACACGCACGGCGTCAGGTTCAATATGAACCCGCCGATGATGCCGAGTACCGCCAACACCCCATACCCCAGCGCGCCGTCCGCCCGCGGAATCGGAATCCCGAAAAACGTCCGCCTACTCCCACCGCTCTCCTCCGCTGCTCCGTCGCCGCCGCGCTCCGGCGCATCAACCGCAAAACCCCGCGCATCAAACCCACCGAAGATCTCGTTCACTGCCCCACCAACAACCGCCCCCGAGCGCACCGCTACCGACACCCCAATCTCAACATCCTCCGGCGCAAGGCAACTCGTCGCGTCGCACGTCTGGTACCCCACCCGCACCACCAACTCATACGCCCCATCCGCGACACCCTCGCCAACCCGGATCGGCACATACATCACCGCACGACCGCTAAACGTCGCCACCCGCTCTGTCCCCTCGCCCGTGAAACTCGCCACCTCCGACAGATGCGTCTCATCCCACTGCACCGCACCGATCCACCCAACCCAATCCGCCTTCTCAACCGCGACCGTCGTCCGGATCGCAAACTCGAACCCCTCGGGCAGTTCAACCGATTCATCCGGCCAGCTGTGCCACCCCTCCTTGTGATCCAGCACAACCGCCACCACCGTCTCCCCGCCCGGAGCTACTTCCGCATCCCGCACCGCCCCGGAGACCACCACCTTCGCACCACCAAATCCCGTGGAGGTCGCCCCGTCACCCGAGCCACCCAGGGCCCCGCTAACGCCCAAAACCACACCCAAGCCAACGATCAGTACCAGTTTCATCAATCCGCTCATCTCAGCATCATCCTTATCAATCCGTGTTCGGACAACCAAAGCCCCACCACCCGCCGATTGTTCCTCAATCGCTCAATCCTCTGTTCTCGAACCCAGTCTCAAGCCGTTCGCGGACCTTGTTCGATACACCTGATACAAATCAATCGCCCCGGAGACTCCCTATGGACGTACTTGACCAATCAGAAGTTGATGCCCTGCTCTCAGCCGTAGACGCAGGCGAGGTTGAGGACGACGCCCAGGAGCATCAGATCTTCTCCCGCACCCTCCGTCCAGCGGACGACGTCGAGATCAAACCCTACGACTTCAAACGCCCCGAGCGCGTCTCAAAAGACCAGATGCGCGCTATCGAAAACCTCCACGAAACCTTCGCTCGCAACTTCGGAGCAGCCCTCTCGGGTTTCCTCCGCACCATCGTCGAGGTCAAGGTCGCCACATGCGACCAGATGACCTACTCCGAGTTCATCGCCTCACTCCCAAACCCAACCAGCTTCAACCTCCTCGACGCCGAGCCCCTCGAAGGCAACATGTGTCTCGAGGTCTCACCCCTCATTGTCTACCCAGTGATCGATCGACTGCTCGGCGGAACCAACCACGAACTCTTCATCCCCCAGCGAGCACTCACCGCCATCGAAAGCCGTCTGATCTCGAAGATCATCGACCGCGCCATGGACGCCCTCACCGAGTCATGGGAGAGCGTCAAAGAGCTCAAATTCAAGGTCACGGGCATGGAGTCCAACCCCCAGCTCGTCCAGATTGTCCCGCCGAACGAAGTCGTCATTGTCGTCGGCTTCGAGCTCAAAATGTCCGCCCGCGCAGGCACCATGAACCTCTGTATCCCCTACAACGTCATCGAATCAATCATGGACGATCTCGCCGCACAAAGCTGGTTCTCCACCGGCAAGGTCGCCGGCGCCGAAGATCTCACCGCCACAATCGCCGACCAGCTCGGCGGCGCCGCCCTCACCGTCTCCGGGCTCCTCGCCGAATCCACGATCACCGTCTCCGACCTCGTGCAACTCGCCGAGGGAGACATCCTCACAACGGATGTCTCCGCCTCCTCCCCCATCACCCTCTGCGTCGAAGGCGAGAAAAAGTACTACGCCCATGTCGGGCAGTACAAAGGCGCGCGGGCACTCCGCATCCAGCGCCCGATCGTCCCCGCCGACCGCGTCTGAGCATCCCTCACTCCCCCGCCTCGATCACCGCCACCCCCTCTTCCATACCCTCCCGAGTGGTAAACCGCCCCGCAAGACCGAGCATCCGCATAAACGCCAGAAGCTCACCGCTCAGCCCACAAATCACCATCACCCCGCCGACCTCCCGGGCAGCCTCCTGTGCTTCCAGCAGCGCGGTGATCCCGATCGAACTGATCATCTCCGTGCCGCTCATATCCAACACGAGCCCCACCCCATCCACCGCCGGCATCCGCCTCCCGACCACCTCGCCCACACCCTGGGCCGTCTCGTGATTCAACTCCCGCGGCACAACCACAACCAGCACCTGCCCACCCCCCCCTTGAACGCTCCACCCGATCTCATCCATCTGATCATCTCCGTGTGCCCCGCCCCGAACTTGACCCGACCGAACCCACGAGGATACCCTCTACGCGTCTACCGAACTCGTACCAGGCCGCCGAGCGGCCGGAGCATGATGTCGATGCGTACGGTCTTCAACAATGCTGGCTGAGCTACGTCCATCCTTGGACTTGGCCCACAGCGCTGCACACAGGGAGCGCGTCATGACCTGACGCCCCTCCCCATCTTGCAGCCGGCACGCCATCACCCCCGCGCAAGCGAGGTGATACGCGCCCCAGCACGGAGACCACGCGCGTCCAACGAACGCTCGTGGTTGCTTCTTTTTTTGCCCCCAGCCCAAACGGGCAGACGGAAATCCCGACATCCAGACAACCAAACATCCAAACAAGACGGACAACACAACAATGAACACCCAGGAAATGATCCGAGTCCTCGATTCAATCGCGCGCGACCGCGATATCGATCGCGATCTGCTCATCGGAGACCTCGAACAGGCGATGATCTCCGCCGCACGCAAGCACTACCAGTCACTCGACACCGAGGAATTCACCTGCTCCATCGACCGCCTCTCGGGCGACATGGACATGCGCCGCCACGGCGAACCGCTCGAAATCAACCCCCAGGACCTCGGCCGCATCGCCGCGCAGACATTCAAGCAGGTCATGATCCAGCGCTTCCGCGAAGACGAACGCGACTCCCTGTACGACCGATTCTCCAAACGAGTCGGCGACATCGTCACGGGCGTCGCCCAGCGCTACGAAGGCGGCGCACTCGTCGCAACAATCGAACGCGCCGAAGGCTTCATGCCCCGCTCCGAACAGATCCCCGGCGAGCAGTTCCACCCCCAGGACCGCGTCCGTTGCCTCCTGCTCGACTGCCGCGATGCAGGCAACCAAATCAAAATCGTCCTCTCCCGCGCCCACCCCGACTTCATCAAACGCCTCTTCGAGGTCGAAGTCCCCGAGGTCGCCGAGCGCGTCATCGAGATCAAGGCAATGGCCCGTGAAGCGGGCTACCGCACAAAGCTCGCAGTCTCATCCATCGACTCCAAAGTCGATGCCGTCGGAGCATGCGTCGGCGTCCGAGGATCCCGCATCCGAAACATCGTGGACGAACTCAACGGTGAAAAAATCGACATCGTTCGCTGGAACGAGTCCTCCCAGATCCTCATCCAGAACGCCCTCAAACCCGCCGAAATCGCAGAGGTCTCCCTCTGCTTCGAACTCGGTCGGGCAACCGTCGTTGTGGACGAAACCCAGCTCTCCCTCGCCATCGGCAAACGCGGCCAAAACGTCCGCCTCGCCGCGCGACTAACCGGCTGGGATATCGACATCATCACCCCAGACGAGTTCAACAAGAACCTCGAGATCATGGCAGAGACACTCCGCGAGATCGACGGCGTCGAGGAAACCCAACTCGACCGCCTCCCGGCTCTCGGCATGATCTCCGTGTTCGATATCGAAGAGGTCGGCCCCGAAGTCCTCCAAAACGAACTCGAGGTCACCCCCGAGGTCGCCGCCGCGCTCGTAAAAGCCGCCGCCGAAAAGTCAAAGATCGTCGCCGAGCAGCAGGCCAAGGACAAGGCGGAAGCGGAACAAAAACGCAAGGAAGAGGAAGAAGCAGCCCGCCAACTCCTCGCCGAAGGTGGCGATGCCTCCTCCGTCTCTCCCGATGTCGCCGCCGCCGCAATCCTCTCAGCAGCGGACCACACCCCCGCGAACCCAATCGAAGCACCCGTCGCCAAATCCGACGACGCACGTGCTGCATCAATCCTTTCTGGCGACGACGCCCCCGCAGAATCACCCACAGAAAACAACAGCTAACTACGCCACACTCCAAACAACAAACGACCCCAACCTTCCGACCCGGAGAATCAATTGTCCAAACGTGTCTTCGAAATCGCTCGCGAGCTGGATGTCAAGTCCAAAGCACTCATCGAAAAGTGTAAGGCCGAAGGTGTCCCCGGCATCACCAACCACATGTCCTCCGTCAGCGCGGGCCTCGAAGCCACGCTGCACTCGTGGTTCTCCGCCGCAGACGCCGAGGTCGGCGTTGCCGTCGAAACCGCCGAGAAGGTCGATCTCACCAAGGTCCGCGCCAAGCCCCGCAAGAAAACCGCGCGCAAAGCCGCTGCACCAAATGCTGCCACCACCGCGACCATCGAAGCACCCCCCGAATCCGTCGAAACCGAAGCGCCACCCGCCGCGCCCGCGCCGACACCCGAACAACCGGCCCCCGTCGAACCGCCCGCCAAGGTCGCCGAAGCTCCCGCCGCTCCAACAGCAACAATGAAGGTCGGACCCGGACAGCCCGCCCCGATGAACGTCCCCACCCGACCAACCGAGGTCAAACCCGTCGGCCCCAAACTCGACGTCCAAAAACCCGCCAAGCTCTCAGGCCCCAAGGTCATCCGTGTCGAAGCGCCGGACGTTATTGAAAACCGCAGACGCCGCGAACCCTCAGGCCCATCCATGCCCATGTCCCGCGGCCCGCGCGGCGGCGGCGGCGTCAACATGCCCGATGCCCCCCCAAGCGACTCCGCGGATCGGCGCAACAAACGCCGCACCCCAGGCGGCACCGGCGCAGGACCCGGTGCACGTGACAAGGGCGCCAAACGCTCCGCTCGAGGCGGAGGCGCAGGCGCAGGCAGCGGCAAAACCTGGCGCCAGCAGGACCTCATCGAACGCGAAGCTCGTCTCAACCGCTCCGGTGGCTTCCTCTCACAGCGCCGACGCGACCAGAAAATCAAGTCCCGTTCTCCACACGAACGCGCCGCGACCGCCGCACAAACCGGCGGCACAGTCAAAATTGCTTCCCCCTTCTCAATCAAAGACCTCTCCGCAGCAACCGGCGTCCGTTCCGCAGAGATTGTCAAAAAGCTCTTCCTGGAAGGCACCCCCGCAACACCCACCGCAATACTCGACGACGAGAAAGCTATGGAAATCATGCTCGAGTACAACATCGAGCTCGAGATCGAAACCGAAGCGACCGCCGAAGAAATTGTCGTACAGGAATTCGAACAACGCGAAACCATTAACGAGCAACCACGCTTCCCCGTTGTCACCATCCTCGGCCACGTCGACCACGGCAAAACATCACTCCTCGACAAAATCCGCAAGGCAGACGTCGCCTCGGGCGAAGCCGGCGGCATCACTCAGGCAACAAGCGCCTTCCTTGTCCCCGTCTCCGTCGCCGAAGGCGACCGCAAGGTCTGCTTCCTCGACACCCCGGGCCACGAAGCATTCACCGAGATGCGCTCCCGCGGCGCAAATATGACAGACATCGTCGTGCTCGTCGTCGCCGCGGACGACGGCGTCATGCCCCAGACCGTCGAATCAATCGCCCACGCCCAGGCAGCAGGCGTTCCCGTCGTCGTCGCTCTCAACAAAACCGACCTCCCCAACGCGACAGACGAAAACGTTCAGAAAATCCTCGGCCAACTCGCCGAAAAAGGGCTCAACCCCACCGAGTGGGGCGGCGAAACCGAAGTCATCCGCACATCCGCCCAAACCGGCGCAGGCATCGATGACCTCCTCGAAACACTCGACCTCCAGGCACAACTCCTCGAACTCACCGCAGACTTCTCCGGCAACGCCTCAGGCATGGTCATCGAATCTCGCCTCGAAGAAGGCCGCGGCGCAGTCGCAAACATCCTCATCCAGCAGGGCGAAATCAAGGTCGGCGACAACATCGCCGTCGGCCGCGCATTCGGCCGTGTCCGCGACATCACCGACGACCGCGGCAACAAAATCAAAGTCGCAACACCCTCCACGCCTATCCAGATCTCCGGCATCAACGAAATCCCCGACGCCGGCGACAAGTTCTACATCGTCAAAAACCTCAAAAAGGCGCAGGAGGCAGCCGAGCACCGCTACCAGGAAGAGCGTGAACGCAAACTGGTGCAGCCCAAAGCCACGCTGGACGCCATGTTCGCCCAGATGAGCGAAGCAAAGGTCAAGGAACTCCTCGTCGTGCTCAAGGCAGACGTCCAAGGCTCCGTCGATGTCATCAAAAACGCTGTCGAAGATATCGCAACAGACGAAGTCAAGATCCGCGTGCTCCACGCAGCGGTCGGCGGCGTCTCCGATTCAGACGTCACACTCGCCGCCGCTTCCGGAGCCATCATCCTCGGCTTCAACGTCATCCCCTCCTCCAAGGCCCGCAGAAACGCCGACGCAAAGGGCGTCGAAGTCCGCGCATACCGCGTCATCTACGACATCGTCGATGACATCAAAATGGCCGCCGAAGGCCTCCTCGAACCCGAAGTCCGCGAAGAAATCCTCGGCCACGCCGAGGTCCGCAAGGTCTTCAAGGTCTCCAAGATCGGCGCCATCGCCGGGTGCTACGTCACCGACGGCTCCATCGAACGCAACGCGCTCATCCGTGTCACACGAGACGACATCGTCATCGAACACGACCGCGTCCTCGAGCAACTCAAACGATTCAAGGACGACGCAAAGGATGTCAAATCGGGCCAGGAATGCGGCATGAAAATCGTGGGCTACGACGACATCAAAGAAGGCGACATCCTCGAGTGCTACCGCAAAACCGAGGTCAAACGCACCCTCTAACCCCACCGACTCATGCACATCGGCATCCTACAATTCGAACTCCTTGTCCACGACGCAACGTCCCTCAAAGACAAACGCCGCGTGGTCAAATCCGTCAAGGACAAACTCCACCGCGAGCACCTCGTCTCCGTCGCAGAAGTCGCTGCGCTCGACCACCACAGCCTCGCCGTCATGGGCCTCGCCATCGTCTCCAACTCAACCTCCTACATCACACAAACCCTCGACCGCATCGCCGCCAAACTCAAATCGCTCACAACCGCAGAACTCGGCTCCATCCAACGCGACATCATCTCGGGAACAGCGATCAACGACTCCTCACCCACCGCCGAGCCCCTCTGGACCTCCGATGAGGCGCGACTATGAATCACCGCACAGAACAACTCTCCTCCGTCATCCACCGCGCAGTCCAGTCCGTCATCGACGGAGGCCTCGCCGACCCACGCCTACAGGTCATGATCACGATCACCAGGGTCGAGGTCGCCCAGGACCGCCGCACCGCGACCATATTCATCTCGGTGCTGCCCGAAAAAGGCGAAAAACTCGCCATGCACGGCATCCGCGACGCCGCAAGGCACATCCGCCGCGCCGCCGCCGACAAAACCAAGATCCACCGCATGCCCCTGTTCAACTTCAAGGTAGACAAGGGCATGAAGAACCAAGCAGCCATCTACCAGGCTCTCGCCGAAGTCAACGCCGAACGCGAGCAACGAGCCAACCAGGCCTCTAACGAATCAGACGATGCGCCGCCCGGCGCAACGGAGAACGACACTTGAGCCCCACACCAAACGCCAAATCCCTCGACGCACTGCTCAACGCGCTCAAGGCAGCCCACAAGCCCGAACCCGTCGAGCCCCACACACCGATCGAGGTCTTCATCCTCTCCTACCTCCTCTGGGACGGCATCACCAACCGCGCCGAACTCGCGCTCAAGCGCATCCAGTCTCATTGCATCGACTTCAACGAGTTCCGCGTCTGCGATATCCCCGAGGTCATATCACTCATCGGCAAGACCTACCCCCGCGCCGAGGAACGAGCCCACCGCCTCCTGCTCGGGCTCAACGATATCTACCGCCGCGAACACGAAGTCTCTATCGAGAGTTGTATGAAGATGACTAAACGCGAGGCACGCAAATACCTCGAGTCCATCACCTCTATCCCCCCCTATGTCGCCGCCCGCATCGCCCTCGTCGCCGCAGACGCCCACGCCATGCCCGTCGATGACCGCACGCTTGAAAAGCTCGTCGAATACGGGGTCGTCCCCGCCGACACCACCTGCGAGGTCGCGTCCTCCTTTATCGAACGCCACGTCAAAGCCGCCAACGCGCTCAACACACACGCCATGCTCCAGGCATGGTCCGAGGGCGACGTCAAAATAGCCGCGCCCAAGAAACCCCGCGCCGCCGCACCATCCAAACGACCGGCCAAGAAGAAGACAACAAAAAAGAAAACCACGAAGAAGACGACCAAGAAAAAAGCCCGCTAATACCCTCCCCCCAAACGACACATGAGCGCGCAACAGACGTGAGCACGAACCGACGCCAACCCACCGCCGCACTCCCCCTCGCCGTGCTCACAATCCTGCTCGCCGCCTGCTCGTCCACACCCGACCGAACCGCGAGCACCACCCCAACCCAACAACACAAACTCTTCAGCGCGCAGATCAAACACCAGCTGCGCAGGCCCGATACCCGCGCCATCCAGGCGCCCCCGCCCCCAGCCTTCCCGCATCATCTCACAACAACCCTCCCCGACCAGGACAACGAGCACGCCGCCCGCACCCTGGCGAGCATCCTCACCGAGATCGACGCGCCAACCCCGCCCGCCGCATCAAGTGACCAATCCCTTCCCGATCTGGAAGGTGACGCACTCGCAGCCCTGCACGCCTACGTCCAGGGCCGCACCCTCCTGCTCACCGACGGCGCCGTCGCCGCAGAACCGCATCTCCGCGCCGCCGCCCGCCTCGACCCCGATGCACCCGAACCATGGCACGCGCTCGCAGACGCCCAGACCGAACTCGCCTCCGCCGCGAACGCCACTGCTTCCTATAAACGCGTCCTCGATCGTGACCCCGCGAACATCGCCGCCCTCGAAAGACTCTCCAACGACGCACTCGACCGCCACGACTACAACAAATCCCTCATCTACCTCGCCCGCCTGCACACCCAGAACCTCGCCGCGATCGACCCCGCGCTGCCCAACATCATCGATATGCGACTGGGACACACCCTCCTCGCACTCGGGCACACCGCCGCCGCCGCCGAGGCCTTCATCAACGCCGCAACCCTCCCCGACCAGTTCAACGAACCGACCGACTACATCGAAGAACTCTCCCGCCTCTACCGCCAGCGCCCACTGCTCCTGCTCCGCGCAGGAGACGCCAACCTGCGCCTCGCCCGCTTCAATGATGCCGCAGCCGCCTATGCCCTCGCCGACTCGGTTCCCTCATCCGATGATCTCCACCAGATCCTCACCCGCCGCATCTATGCGCTCATGAAGGGTGGGCACTCCGCATCCGCCGCCGGGGTGCTAATCACCACTCTGGACACGCAACAAGGGCTCGTTGACGCTGCACTTCTCGACCTTTTCCGACACGTCGCGCACCATTCCAAAGCCCAGCCACTCCTCGCGAGCGCACTGCGCGAGCGACTCGGCGCCGCGATAGCCGCCGACAACCCGGTTCGGGGCGCACACCTCGCTCTGGCGCGCGCCGAGTGCCTCCTTCCGGACAGCGCACCCGCTGCACTTCGCCACACGCTGAGCACCTACCCCGCCCACACCGCTGCACTCCGTGCGCTGCTTGCCGCCTCACCATCCGACGCCGAGCGCACAACCGAGACGCTCGCCCTCATCGATGCGCACCCCGAGCACACTTCCATCTATGTGGACGCACTGCTGGGCGCACAACCCGCGTCCCTCTTCCTCGATTTCCTCCCCGCTGACCCGCTCTCACCCGCCCCCGCCCTCCTCCGAGCCCACCTCCTGCTGGACGCCGCAGCCCCGACACCCGCCCTCGATGCGCTCACCCCCATCACCCCCGCGCACGGACCCATCCACTCCCATGCGGTTGTCCTGCGTGCATCCGTCCTCCGCATGCTCGCACGCAACGACGCGATCCCCGCGCTGCGCACCACCCTCCCCCCCGAGGCCCACCTCGCCCGTGCGCAGATCTACCTGCTCCTCGGGCAAACCACACGCGCCTCCGACGCGCTCACCGAGCACCTGCCCTCTTCCGTCCAGCACCTGACCACCGGGGGATACACCGCGCAGGTGCGCGGCGATGTCGAAACCGCGCGCACGCTCTACGAACGTGCGATCGCCCTCGCCACCATGGACGACACCCCCTACCGGCGCCTGCTCGCCCTCCTCCGCCCCGGCGGTGCAGCCGCCGACCCACAAGGTTTCGCCGACACATACCGCGAGCTGCGCGCACACATCCCGTGGAGCGCCGCCGTTCCGTTCGAACACGCTCTCTCCGACGTGCGGAGCGGGCATCGTTCCCGCGCCGAACAGGCGCTCAGCAAATTGCTTATCGACCACCCGCGCGAGCACAGCGCCGCGAACCTGCTGAGCGAGCTGATGTACCAGCGCGCCGAATACGGTGCGCTCGATACCATGCTCCGCGAACGCCTCGAACAGGTTCCCATCCAAACTGCGGTGCTCACGCGGCTCGCGCAAGTCCTTTCAGCCACGGGGGATCACGAGGGGGCCGCGGAACTGCTCGCCCAGCGCCTCGAATCGATCCCGGGCGACGCCGATGCATCTCGTGTGCTCGAGCGGCTGCTGCGTGACAAGCTCGGCAGGCGAAAAGAGGCGGATGATCTTGCCTTTGCAAGGTTGGCGCGCCAAGCACAATCAGCGGAAAGCCTGCTGGAGTTGTTCGAGTTGTATCTCGAGCATGACCGCGAGCAGGATGCCTATGCCTCGCTCACGAAATACTTCTCGCTGGATGAAACGCGCGGTGCGCCGTTCCCTGCCCGCCTGATCCCCGTGCTTGCGCGGGTGACGATGCAGCGGGATAGGCAACAGGAAAACACACTGGACGGGGCGGTTTCGCTGTTGGACCTTGTGCTGACGCATCGCCCGGGTGCGCCCGAGAGCGTGCATCTGCTGCGGCTCGATGCGTTGATCTCACTGACAGCACCCGCGGATAGGTTGGTGCGTGCATTGGAAACATTAACGGGGCAGTATCCGGCTCATTACCCGAAGATCTACGACCTAGTAACGCGGAACCTGCTTGACAAGGCGGTGACTGCGTGGCAAGCGGGGGATTGGGAAGCGCGCAGTTCGAATGCCGATCTGTCGCTTGAGCTGAACGTCCGACTGCTTGAGAAACTGGATGCCCCCCGTATCGAGACGATAGGGTATATCGCCGCGAGTGCGCATAATCTCGCGCACGATCCAAAGGATCGCGAACGGGCCGCGGACCATATCGCGGCGATGCTCCGGCTTGCTGATCTAGAGCCTGATTTTGATCGCGATGCGCTTGCTGGCGCGTACGGGCTCATATTTAATCCCAAGCCGGGCGATCGGTTGATTGCTCAGGTGTTTTCCTGGTTCGGAGATGCGCTCAACTCGACATCGCACGACAATCTAAGCGAGTCGATGTACCGCTCGGCGATTCGCCATGATCCGCAACATGTCATGAGCCTCAACAATCTGGGGTACAGGCTCGTTGAGCGCGGCGAAGACCTGGAGGAAGCGCACCGCCTGCTGGCACGATCGCATGTGCATGTCTTTGAGAATGACGATTATCCCGTTGAAGCCGTCATCGATTCACTCGGGTGGGTGCGGTACAAATTGGGGATGATCGAGGACGGCGCCGACGACAACGGGCGGCGTATCCCGGGGGCGCTCACGCTGCTTGAGAACGCGCTGATGCTCGCGAAGAAAGCAGCGAGAGCAGCAGCCGCTCTACCGAACAATGCAGATGCCGGCGTCTCGAGTGAAGAAATGACAATCGCGATTGTTTCCTCCCATTACGGCGACGCGCTTTGGAGTGGAGGGCACACGGAGCACGCCATCAAGGTCTGGCGCGAAGCGTATGAGAAGGCATCATCGATGCTTTCTGGCGCGGACGAGAGCGAACTCAACGCGGAGACTCTCCGGGAATTGGAACTGACCCGCTCGTCGTGCGGCGAGAAGATGCGTGCGGCGAGCGAGGACCGTGAGCCGGCGGTGGAGATGATCGTGCATGCGCTGCGCCCGGCGGAGCAGCCGGCGGATATCAATGCGGAGGCGATCGGGGCGGATGAAGCACAGGACAAGGACGCCTTTTAACGGCGCAGAGGAAGCAGGAGCGAGAGATGGCTGGTCATAGCAAGTGGGCGAATATCAAGCACAAGAAGGCGCGCACGGACGCGAAACGCGGCAAGGCGTGGAGCAAGTGCTCGAAGGCGATCATGGTCGCGGCGAAGGAGGGTGGCGGCGATGTGAGCGCCAACCTTTCTCTGCGGTACGCGGTTGAAGAAGCCAAGGGCGTGAACATGCCCAAAGACACGATCGAGCGGGCGATCAAGAAAGGCGCCGGCGAAACGGGCGGCGCGGATTACGTTTCGGTGCGGTACGAGGGGTACGGGCCGGCGGGCGTGGCGGTGATCGTTGACACGCTCACGGACAACCGCAACCGCACGGCGCCGGAGATGCGGACGCTGTTTACCAAGTCCGGCGGGAACCTCGGCGCGACGGGTTGCGTGGGGTATATGTTCGAGCCCAAGGGGATCTTGCTCGTTGAGGAGGACAAGACGAGCGAGGAGCAGATCATGGAACTCGCGATCGAGGCGGGCGCGGAGGATGTCGAGCTCGAAGATGGGATCTGGACGGTGACGACCGAGGTGAACGAGTTCATCGCGGTGAAAGAAGCGATCGACGGCGCGGGGATCGAGACGACGAGCGCCGAACGCACGATGATCCCGAACATGAGCGTGGAAGCCAAGGGTGCAGACGTCGGGAAGGTGATCCGCCTGATCGACAACCTCGAAGATCACGACGATGTGCAAAAGGTGTACACGAACCTGGATGCTTCGGCGGAGGATCTTGCTGCGGCAACCGAATAGCTCCCCCACCCCGTTCCGCTCAGGTTGCTCGCCGGCACCTCGCGTTACTTGATCCAGAAGACCTTGGGTGCGGCGAGGAGGATCGGATCGCGCTGGAGTTGGAGCGATGTTGTCACGCCCTGGCGGACGGCGTTCCACCCGTTCTCTCCGATAGCGGCGCGGATGAGCTCGACTGTCTCGCTCACGAGCGGCGATCGGACCGACGCACTCGCCCCGAGTATCTGGTTGAGCATCTCTTCGAGTGTGGGCCGGGGTGGGTACTGGAGGATGTCGTAGCGCCCTTCGACGAGGCTGAGCTCGCTCGCGAGATCGGTGATTGCGTCTTCGATGCCGCCGATTTCGTCGGCCATGTTGAGCGTGATCGCACGGCGCCCTTCGAAGAGGCGCCCCTCGGCGGTCCTGGAGATATCGATGCCCTTGCGCCCTTGCGAGACGCGTTTGGTGAAGAGGTCGTACACCTCGGTCATGCGCGCGCGGATGGTGTCGCGTTGTTCGGGTGTCCAAGATTGTGTCATGGAGAACATGTCGCCGCCCTTGCCGCGAGAGCGGGAGACGACGTTCAGGTGGATTTTGTCGAAGAGGCCCTTCATGGAGAGCTTGCCGGAGATGACACCGATGGAGCCGACGATGGAGGAGGGGTTGACGTACACCTTGTCGCCGGCGACGGCGATGTAGTAGCCGCCGGACGCGGCCATGGAGCCGACGGAGACCCAGACGGGTTTGTGCTCGGCGACGCGGCGCAGCCCGAGCCAGATGGATTCGCTCGCGATGGCGCTGCCGCCGGGCGAATCGATGCGGACGACGACACCCTTGATGCGGTTGTCGGACTCGATGTCGAGCAGGGCTTTGCGGATGGTAGTGGAGCCCACGGAACTGGAGGACATGAGCCCGCCGGATGATGATTCGCCGTCCACGATTGCGCCATCGATATACACCACGGCGATGGAGTCGCGGACCGGACCGAGGACGGGCGGGGCGAAGGCTTCCATCATCGATGCGAACGCCTCGAAGAAGCTCATCTGGGAGTAGTCCACTTCGTTCTCGGCTTTGGAGGGCGAGAGGTCGTTGTCCCAGACAAAATCATCGCCGTACTCGTCTTCGAGGTAGGACTCGAGATCCGGGCGGTCGAGTTCGCGGTCGATGAGCTTGAGGCGCATGGCGGTGTCGGCGTTTGCGATGAAGCTCTCGCTCATGGCGTATTCGAGTTCGGCGCGGGAGAGGTTGCGTCCTTCGGCGAGGGTGTTGGCGTATTCCTCGTAGAGCCCGTCGAGGAGGGCGGAGAAGTTTGCGTCCCACTCGGGGGAGGGCCCGGAGTTGGCGATGGTTTCCATCGCGCCCTTGAAATCGCCGATCTGGACGAACTCGGCGTGGATGCCGACGGCGTGCAGGGCGTCGGCGAGGTACATCTCTTCGGTGTGGAAGCCAGCGAGCATGGCGCCGCCGCCGGACTGGATGATGACGTCATCGGCGTGCGCCGCGATGAGGAATGACGCGGGTGTGTAGATCTCGGTGAAGACGTGGACGGTGCGGTCCTGCTCGCGGACGCGCTCGATCGCGACACCGATCTCTTCGATCTGGGTGCGGGACGCGGCGAAATCCGAGATGCGGATGACGAGGGCGTCGATGTTTTCGCTCGGATCGGCGGCGAGGGCGAGTTCGCCCATGATGTCCGCGAGGGTCTTGTCCTTCTCGATGGAGGCGAAGGGGATGATCGGGGTGGTGTCGCGCTCGATGACGGGGCCGTCGAGCTTGATGTAGGCGATGGTGGAAGCTGCGGACGCGGCGGTGGTGATCGCGGCGGAGAGCCCGAGCGTTGCGGCGAGGCGGGGGATGGTCATGCGTGTTTCCCTCTGGTGGTCGATATGGATTGGTGTATCTGATTATTCGGCAGGACGTGGATCGGGTTTCGGATCGTTTAGTTGTAGCCCAACTCTTCGAGATCGTCCTCCTCGAGCCCAAAATGGTGCCCGATCTCGTGGAGGAGGGTAACAGCGATTTCTTCGAAAATGACATCCTCGGCGTCGGGGATGGTCCAACCACCCGCCTGCTCGATAATGCCGAGGCGGAACAGATGGATGTGCTCGGGGAGATCGGAGGCATCTTCGACGGATCGCTCGGTGAGCATTCTCCCTGTGTGCAGCCCGCAGAAATCGAGGCGAAAATCGGAGTCTGGGACGCTCTGATCAATCTGCCAGAGCTCGCGGAGATGAGCGAGCAGATCGGGCGACGGGGCGTCGTCCACGATGACGGGGACTTCACGCAATAGCACAGCAAGATCATCGGGCAGCGCTGCGATCACCTGCTCCATAAGATTGTCGAACCGGTCTCGCTCTTGATCCGTCACCCCCCTATCCTACCCCCCCGTCACCCCCCCCTCACCCCATTCACCCCCTGCCCATCAACCGGCTGGTAGGTCATGGCAATCGATTCGAGGAAGATCATGGACGACAACGACCGCATCGCACAATTTGAGAACATGGCTCAGGCGGACCCCTCGAACGAGATGGCGCATTTCTCGCTCGGCGGGGCGTACGCCAAAGCGGAGCGGCACGCGGAGGCAGCGGGTGCGTACGCGAAGTGCATCGAGGCCAACCCCGACATGAGCAAGGCGTACGAGCTTGGTAGCAAGGCGCTGGATTCGGCGGGTGAGAAGGACCAAGCGATCGAGCTGGCGACCAGGGGGTACGAGATCGCGGCGGGGCTCGGGGATCTGATGCCACGGAACGCGATGGGCGAGTTGCTTGAGCGCCTCGGGGCTCCGGTG
The DNA here is from genome assembly GCA_029260435.1 of Phycisphaerales bacterium. GTDB lineage: Bacteria > Planctomycetota > Phycisphaerae > Phycisphaerales > UBA1924 > OFTM74. The sequence goes on from JAJDDG010000019.1 coordinate 30,249, forward strand.
CCCGAACTCGAAGGCGGAGCGGCGGATGCCGAAATGCCCGAGGGATCGTTTCTATGCCAGCAGTCGGGACGACCCGGCACGGAGATGGAGCACCCGCCCTTCAAGGGGACGGTCGGAGCGTGGATCCAGTCGAATATCTCGCAGGAGACTTGGGGGCAATGGCTCGCACAAGGCACGAAGGTGATCAACGAGCTGCGGCTCGATCTGTCGCGCGACGAGGACAGCGAGACCTACGACCGGTACATGCACGAGTATCTCGGGCTGGACGACGAAAAACTCGCAGAACTGCGCACTGCTGCGGCGTCATAAAAAAACCGCATCGTGGAAAACAACGATGCGGTGTGACGGGAGCTTTGTGGCTGTCGCGGGTGCTAACGCCTGCGGCGGGTGGCAAGCAGGCTCATCGGCGCGAAGGCGGCGATGGTGGAGGGGGCGGGGATGGACAGGGTGAATTGCCACTGGGCGCCGTAGGAGCCGAAGAAATCATTGGACAAGGCGTCTGCACCGGCTTCGGTGTGCCCGGAAGCGCCGATGGAGAAGGTGTAGGAGTTGCCGGGCGTGAGTTGGAACGACTCGGGCGCGATCGAGGCCTGGCTCCATGTCGCGGGGCTATCGGTGCTCGCGATGATGGTCGAACCGATATCGCCGCCGTTTACCTGGAGCAGCCATCTGAGGGAGAACTCGGTGTCGTCGCCGACTCCGTTTGCACGGAGCACCCAATCGAGTTCGAGCTTCGTTGGGGCATCGACTTCGAATACGTAGACAAAGTCCGAGATCGATTCGGCGGCGGAGCCCTCGGGGAAGAATGCGATCGCGTCACCCATGGCCGATCCCGATCCTGTGATGAAGTCGGGGGTCGTTTGGGTGATGCTCTGTCCCGCGTACGAAGACCCCGAGGAAAAGACGGTGCTTACCTCGGAATCGACCTGATCGAAGAAGAGGATATCCCCTGGATCGTCGAACGCGGAGAAGGGGCTGCTTGTCGCATCGACGGATGCGTCCGACTCGACAGTGTTCTCACCGCTTATGTTGATAAACGCGGCGTGCGTGGAAGTTGCGACGAAAAGCGCAGCAACTGTGGTGGTTAGAAAACCCCGGAAAGGGTTTGTGTCAATCATCATAAGTGCTTCCATTTGAATCTCTCTCTCAACGCCCACGGGTTACGGATGTGCAGACGCCCAATCCTTTGGTGGGGCGGTTCACGATGAAACGGCGTATGGATCGGAGCGCCCCGCTCCGGTCCGCCGATGACACATTTCGTTAACGTCTCGTTCTTCTGGATGAGAAGCACAAGGCGATTGCGAACAAGGAAGATGCGGCGGGGGCCGGGACGACCGTGAGTGAAAACGCGAAGCCGGCTTCTGCCTTGATGTGATCCCGATCGAGCAGGTCCGTGTTTGCGACGGCGACGGCTTTAGCGGTGAGGCGGTACGAACCCGGCTCGAGTTCGCCGGAGAACGTGCCCTCGTCCGAACCATTGGTCCGGCGGAGGATGGCGCCCGAGATGGGCTTCTCCTTGGAGAGGCTTTCGAGCATGACCTCGGCGGCCTCGACCTGGATGAGTTGGTCCAGCCCGATCCAGATCAACCAGTCGAACTCGATGATCAGCGGCTCGTCCGTCACCCTGAACGACATGGAGAAGGTGGTCACCGCGGCGGCGAAACCGAATTCCTCGTCCACGACCGTCGCTTCAGAGATCACGGTTGCGCGGGCTTCGATGAGCCCGGAGCCGTCGAAGCCGTTGGAGATCAGCATCGCGGCGCTGCTGGCGTCGGCGGCTTTGCTTGTGTTGGTTGTGAGCCCTATTTCGAACGCGGAGCGGTCGAACATGTCGAGTTCCCGCGATTCGATTGTCGCGGGAGCGTCGTTGAGGATGGCGGATGTACTCAACACGGTGCGCGAGCGATCGAAGGGGATGAACCCTGCGCTGGCGGTGTTGGCGAGCGTGAGCGCGCACAACGACACCGTGAAAACAGCACACCCTGACCACGCTGTGCGTGCCATGGTGAAATACCTTTCTCTCTACCGCGTCGCGGGCTGTGCTTCCCGTCGGCGGTTATTCCTCCCGGCGCTACCTGTGCGTACAGCTACCGAGACTGACTCCTCGCAGGCAACGCCCGCGCACGACGCTTGCGGTGTAAACACAACAACAGCGCCGAGGCTTCGTGCCAATTCCTTCGTGATGTTGTCCGACCTGTGCTGGCGGACGATAGTAAATTACCAAGAACAGGGGGGCGTGCCAAGCGCAAAGTGTGAAGTGTTTTTATTTTTTGCGTGCGACTGGCTCGCTGTATCTCTGCGACAGCGTGTTTTACAGTATTTTTACGCCACTATGCCGGTTCTGCGGAGCGAATCGAGGACGATCGATTCGATGCTTTGATCGGTTCGCACGAGAAGATGCGACATGCCGCGTGCGGTGCAGAACTCGTTAAGGGTGCTTGTAAAACTCTCGAATCGCGCTCGATATGCGCGGACGAGGTCCGGGGCGAGCGTGATCTCCGCGGCGTGGGCTGTCTCGATGTCTGTCAGGCGGACATCGCCGCTCAATCCGCGTTCGAGCAGGCGGGCGGGGTCTATTTCCTCCGGCGTGAGGATCTGCAGACAATGGAGATCGTATCCCCCTTTGCCCCCCCCGCTCCCGCGTGCGCTCGAGCCCGATGCTGCGGAGAGGGAACGGAGCCCCTGTTCGTACCCGTCGGGGATCAGCATATCCGAGAGCAGCACCATGACACCCTTGCCTACCCGGAGTCGGGCGATCGTGTTGAGTGCGGCATCGAACGAGGCTCGTGCTCCTGAGGGACCGGATGGTGCGAGTGTGCCTGTGTCGTCCTGCCAGATGCTGTTGATGATGAATTCTGTGAGGCGGCGGGTGTGGCGTCTGCCCCGCATGTCCGGGAGTCGGGCGATGCGCTGCGCGCCGGGGGCACCGAAGACGGAGAGTGTGACGCGGTTGTTGTTCACCAGCCCGATGTACCCCAATGCGAGCGCGATTCGCGCTGCGGCGAGGGCCTTGGAGGGCGAGCCGGCGTGCATGCTTGCCGAGGCGTCGATAATAAGATGCAGCGCGAGGTCTTCCTCTTCGAGGAAGAGCTTGATGAAGAGGCGGTCGAGGCGGGCGTAGACGTTCCAGTCGATGAATCGGAGGTCGTCGCCCGGGACATAGTTCCGGTAGTCATCGAACTCGACGGACTGCCCCCGTTTCTTGGAGCGGCGTTCGCCCTGGAGCTTGCCGGGGAACATTTTATTCGATCGGATGTCCACCCGTTCCAAGCGGGCGAGCAGGCGCGGATCGAGAAGAGCCTCGGGCTTTGCGGGTCGATCGGATGCTGAGCCGACAAGCATGGTTGAGTATCCGTTCTGCGAGAACATGCACCCGGAGCGGGTTTCGGGCGTATCCTAGGCTGAAGGTGAGGGGGAGGTTTATTCCGGGTCGGCGCAACAGGCAGGAGATCGAATATGCGGCTTGATTTGAGCGGATTGGTACGGGTTGGATTGGTCGGTTTGGTACTGTGTGTCGGGACGACTGGTGTGTGTCAGACCGCGATCGCGCAGACGGACACCACCGCTGTGGATCTCCAGCGGGAAAACGACCAGCTGCGTCAGCGGATCGCACGTCTCGAAGCGCAGCTCCGCGAGGCGAAGAAGCGGATCAAGGTGCTTGAAGCACAGCTCAAATCGGGTTCGGGTGAGGATAAAGACGACAAACCCGGCGGTGGGGGATCGGATTCGGACGGGGAAGCGGGGTTCGCCCAGACACCGACAGATCCGCTCGCTTGCCCGACGTCGATGCGAGCGGCGCTGATTGCCAATTACGACGAACAGGTGTTTACAAACCTGCCTTACGAGAACCGCGCAGACAAGGTGCGGTATATCCGTGGCGTGCAGCAGTGGGTGCGGAAGATGGGGCGCGAGTTTTCGGGAGAAGTGGAGTGGACGGTTCGTCTGCTCGAGGTGCAAGAGGACGACTCACGCACCGTGACACTTCGGTTCGAGGTGCTGGATCCGACAAGCGGGCTTGCATACGGCGCGCCAACAACAGCCTCCGTTGCCAAGCGAATGGTCACCGAACTGATCGGTGCCCCGGCGAAAAGTATCTGGCTTCTTTCGGGGAAAGTGAATGCAGACCCGCAGGTGAATCCTGATCGAGCGGAGTCCGACGCATTCGATGTGCCAGCGCTGATCGGGGCGTTCGTCGAAGACGGGTACGAACTGTTTGTGAAGAAAGTGCGTGAGACGACGTTGCCGTAGGCGAGCGGGGTGCTCAGCGATCGGTGTCGGGATCGTCTGTGTATCCCCAGACGATGACAGGCAGCTTCTGCACGCCCCACTGGCGGGCCCGCGAGTGGGTGGCGTAGAGCACGTCCAGGCGGGCACCCTTGATCGCGCCGCCGCGGTCGAGGATGGGGACGATCTCGTTGTCCGCGTAGCCGGGGACGGTGATCATCGAGCCGAACGGGAGGATGCGGGTGTCGGCGGCGACGAGTTGCATCGCGTTGGTCCAGACCGAGTCGTTGGTGGCGGTCTTGCCGTCCGCCCACGAGCCGCACGAGCGGTGGTCGGGGGAGTAGGCGGTGACGGTCATCCAGATGGTCTTGATGGGTTTGACGGGGCGGCCGTCGAAGAAGCGGACATCCGAGGGGACCACCTGCGCGGGCTCCTGGAGAGCTTCGATCATCGCCATGGGTTCCATGATCGGCATGATCTGCTCGACTGGCGCGGGGGTGGTTGTGGATACAACGGTGTCGATCGCGACCAGCGCGGGGCCGATGGCCGCCTGCTTGGCGATGACGGCTGATGCGGCGACGGTGAGCGCGACGAAAGCGAACACACACACCTCTGCCGTGGTGCGGGCAACCTTCAGTCTCCGCTGATGGTCGAGATGGATGGTCATCGAGAGTGTTCGCCTCTTTGGTTATTCCGGGCTCCGCCCGGGGGTCGGCTGGATTGCCGATTCCGGGGGGATCTTATCCGATCCTACCTCCACAGAGAAGTCAATCCAATGGATCGTTCCACAGAGGTGGGACAGGTAGGGATCGTCCGGATTGGGTGTTCGCTTTGGAGTGGATGCGTAGATCTGGAGGGGAAAAAACTGCTAAGTGTTAGTTCAGCAAAGCTTTACGGATATTAAGGGGTTCAGATCCGCTCGAATGAGGTGGCATCCGAGAATTCTTCGACATCTGATAAAACCACTCTCCCCGCTTCGCGGGTGGTCGCGTTAGCGGTCGCTGTGGCGACACCTTTTTTCAGAGCCTTCTCCCAGTTCTTCGTGAGCACCCACTCGTAGAGGAGCCCCGCGAGCAGGGCATCGCCCGAGCCGACGGTGGAGGCAATCCGCCCGGGGTGGACGAAGACGCGAGCGAGCAGCGAGACACCGGGGCCGACGAGGATCGCCCCCTCGGCGCCGCGGGTCGCGAGGACGTAATCGATGTTGCCGCCCTGCTCACGGGTGAGGGCGCGGGCGGCGATGATCGCCTCGTCGGTGGAATCCGATGGCAGCTCGGAGAGCGCGGCGAGTTCGGGAGCGTTGACCTTGACCATCCACATCGGTTCGTCGCGCAGCGCGGGCAGGACGCTCTCGCTTGTATCGACAATCACCCGCGCGCCCTGCTCGTTGGCCCGGTGGAGTATTGAGCGGAAGTCGCCGATCCCGAAGCCGGGGGGGAGGGAACCGCACATCGCCAGGAGTGTTTCGCGTCTTGCGAGCAGGGCGATTTTGCTCGCGATGCGTTTGGTATCTTCGCGTTTGACAGTCATGCCCTCGTCGCGGACGTGCGTCTCGGTGTCCATGATCGGATCGACGATCGTCGTGTTATCGCGGGTGCGCCCGCGGACGACGAGCAGCTGCGTGACAATCCGTCCTTCGCCCTCTCGCTCCAGATAGTCCTCGAAGATGCCCAGTTCGCCCTTGCCGACGAACCCGGTCGCGATGGAACGGGTGCCGAGCGCGGCGAGAACGCGGGAGACGTTCACCCCTTTGCCGGCGGGATACCATGCGACGCGTTTGGAGCGGACGTGCGCCCCCACCTTGAACCCCGGCGCTTCGAGCACGCGGTCGATCGCGGGGTTGAGGGTCACAGTGACAATCCTGGCTTCGGGCATGGGCAGGCATCATTCCGCGCCGCGGGGTGTGCGCCAAGTTGGGGCAGGCCGTGTGGATGGGCGATAGGGTGGGTGCATGTCGCTCGAGGTACTGGAAATTCTGCTGCTGGTTGTCACGGGGCTCGTCGCGGGGACCGCCGGCGGGCTGCTCGGGATCGGTGGATCTGTGATCATGATCCCGATCCTCGCGCTGACATTCAGCGGGCGGGAGTGGGGTTCCCAGCACCTGTATCAGGCGGCGGCGATGGTGGTGAATATCGCGGTGGCGATCCCGGCGGCGGTGCGCCACAGGCGGGCTGGGGCGCTGCGGGTGCGCGTGTTCCGGGCGATGCTCCCGGCGACGGGGCTGGCGATTGTGGGCGGTGTGATCCTGTCAAACTCGCTTGATGGACAGCAGCTGCGCCAGCTGTTCGCGATATTCCTGCTGTATGTCGTGACCATGAACACGATCAAACTGGTGCGGAAGGACCACGATGACGCTGTGGACAACTCAAACGAATCGGCGGTGCGATCGGGGTTCGTGGGCGGGGTGATGGGGTTCGCTGCGGGGCTGCTCGGGATCGGGGGGGGCGGGATCGCGGTCCCCCTGTTGCAGGTGGTGTGCCGCCTGCCACTGCGCTCGTGCATCGCGGTGAGCGCGAATGTGATGTGCATCACCGCGGTGGTGGGTGCGGCGCTGAAGGTGAGCACGCTGGAGAGTGTGGGTCGCTCGCCCGTCGAAGCGCTGGTCCTTGCGCTGGTGCTCGCGCCGGGGGCGCTGATCGGATCCTATCTGGGCGCGGGGCTGACACACCGCTTGCCGCTGCGCGTGGTCCGGGGTGTGTTCAGCGCGGTGATGCTGGTGGTCGCGCTGCGGATGGGCGGGCTGATCTGAGTTGCCCGGAGGCAACACGGCGGCTGGAGATGTTGTTTTATTTCAACGTCGGGCTTCATTTAGCTTCTCGGACCGACGACGTAAAAGGGGTATGCCCCACGATCTACCCACTCATCGGTCCAGCGGGAGCGACCCGGCTCGCGCTGGTCTCGCCGCGGACTGCTCATCGAGCAGCCTCCGGGCTGTCGTACACGAGCTTTCAAACCTGCTCGACGGCGCGACCCGGATGCTGAGTGTGGCGAAGCGGAGCAACGAAACAATCGAGGGGCCATCGCTCGAAGCGGTCTCCGCCGCGCTGGAGAGCGCCTGCATGCTGTTGCGGTCGTTGCCCGGGCTGGCCAGGGAGATCAACATTGATACCGCGACGCTCGCACATCTGCCGGATCAGATCCGCCAGGCGGTTGAGCTGCTGCGCCCGATGGCGAACGAACGCGGCATCGAGTTAGTCGAATACGCGGAGAGTGCGCTGAGCGACGTGCCCCCGAGCCCGCTGCACGCGGTGCTGGTGAACGCGGTGCGTAATGCGATCGAGGCTGTGGAAGATGGTGGTCGGATCGAGGTGCGTGCTATGCACGAAGCCGAGCATGCCCCCGAACGCGCGAAGGTTCGGATCGAGGTGATCGACGACGGGCCGGGCCCGCCCGATTCGCTCAACGATCGCGTGTTTGAAGCGGGTGTCACAACGAAACAGGGCGGAGCCGGGATCGGGCTTGCGTTGGTGCGGGACACCATCCGCTCGCTCGGCGGAACAGTGTCGCTCGAAAAGGCGAGCGATACGGGCGGAGCGAAGCTGGTGATTGTGTACCCGGTACCGCTGTCACCCGTCCACTGCCCGGTGCGGGGCAAGAGCGACACGCCATGAGCTGCAACGACGAGCACCCGCGCGTGCTGATCGTCGATGACGACGAAGTGGTCGCGGCATCCATCGCATCATTTCTTGGCTTAGAAGGGTTCGATTGCGCGACATGCCTGCGAGCGTGTGATGTCGAATCGATGATCGAACGCGACGGGTACGGGGTCATTGTGTGCGATATTGCGCTGGGCAACGCGAACGGGATGGACGTGCTCCGCGGGGTGCTGAAGAACCATCCGGCGGTCGCGATGGTGATGATCACCGGATACGGCTCGATCGAGTCGGCCGTGGAGGCGATCCGCGAGGGCGCGGTGGACTACCTCGCCAAGCCGATCGTCGACAGCGAGCTGCGCGTCGCGATCCGGCGTGCGGCCCGTCACCACGGGCTGTGCAAGGAGAATCAGCATCTGCGCCGTAAGGTGGAACTGCACCGGGGCGATACTCGGGTCATCGGGAACAACCACCTGATGGTGCGGGCGATGGAAGTCGTTGATGCGGTCGCGCAGTCGAACGCAACTGTGCTGCTGTCGGGCGAGTCCGGCACGGGCAAATCGATGATCGCGCGCGAGATCCACGCGCGGTCCGGGCGTCGGGAGAAGCCGTTTGTCGAAGTGCACTGCGGCTCGATCCCGGAGACGCTCCTGGAGTCGGAGCTGTTCGGGCATGTGCGGGGGGCATTTACCGGCGCCCACGCAGACAAGCTGGGGCGGTTTGCACTCGCGGACACCGGGACGATATTCCTTGATGAAATCAATACCGCGTCTCCATCGATGCAGTTGCGCCTGCTGCGGGTGCTGCAGGAGCGTGTGTTCGAGGCGGTCGGCTCGACCGAGACGTGCGCGGTGGATGTGCGGATCATAATCGCGAGCAACGAGCCGCTGGACGCGATGGTCCAGCGGGGTGCGTTCCGCGAGGATCTGTACTACCGGATCAATGTTGTGAACATCGAACTGCCCGCCCTGCGCGATCGGAGCGGAGATATCCCGGCTCTTGCGGCGCATTTCCTTGAGCGGTATCGGCAGGAGTACTCGGCGGTCGCGGAACGATTTGATGAGGATGCGATGCACGCGCTCATGCGGTACGCCATGCCCGGCAATGTGCGAGAGCTATCCAACATCATCGAGCGGGCGGCGGTGCTGTGCCGGAGCGAGATGATCGGTGTGGATGACCTGCCGGTGGAGGTGGTGGAGCAAAGCGCTCCGGGGCACTCTGGACACGCGCTCAACGATTGTGGAGCATGGGCACACTGTTCGCTGAGTGATGCGATGGCAGAACCGGAACGCAGGATCCTGCTTGCGGCGCTCAAGGCGAACAGCTGGAACCGCCAGACGACCGCGGATCAGTTGTCGATCAACCGCACGACCCTGTACAAAAAGATGAAGATCCACGGGCTCGACAAGATCGCGAGCTAGTTGGGTTCATTCGACTCGGCGGGCGGCGCGGGGATGCCCCAGTACTCGAATGTCCGCCGGAGCACGCGCCGGACAACCGGGCCCGCTACAGCTGAACCGAAGTGGCGACGTTCCTCGACCAGTTCGGGGGCCGGGTCATCGATGACCACGATGATGACAACGCGCGGATGATCCGCAGGGGCTGCGGCGAGGAAGCTGGAGTGGTGCTGGTCGTCGAGGTAGCCCGGCGCGTTGGGGTTGGCGATCTCGGAGGTGCCGGACTTACCGAAAAGCCCGTGCTCGTAGGGTGGCTCATTGGGGAAGTTGGCGCGGGCTTTTTCTTCCATGCGCCGCCCCACTTCCAACAACGCGCTTCGGACCTCAAACGCAACCCACTGCGGGAGGACGCGGACCTGCACATCGCTCGGCGCGACATCGTCCGCGAGGAGAGTCAGGCGGGGGAGCGTACCGGCGAGGTCGTCTTCCCGGGCGAATGCGCAGAGCGCGCGAGCCATTTGCACCGGGGTGACGGAGATCTCATACCCGGAGGAAACTGAGGTCTGCGTCCAGTGCGACCAATTCTTCTCGCTCGTCATGATCCCACCCGACTCACCGGGGATCCCAAGCCCGGTGGCGCGACCGAATCCGAATCGGCGGAGGTCCGAGCGGAGTTCGTTGCTCGTGAGGCGGAGGGCGCCTTGCGCCATGCCGACGTTCGAGGAATGGACGAGGACACCCGTCCAGGTGCGTTCGGATTTGGGGAAGACATCCCTGATGGTTCTTCCGAAATCGGTGCGCCACACGCCATGGTGCAGGTCGAATGTCTCGGTTGGCACCGCGGCGCGGCGTTCGGTGATCGACGCCCAGACGAATGGTTTCATCGTCGAACCGGGCTCGTAGACCGCTTGCAGGCAGAGGTTTCGCCCGAGCGCGGGGTGGATCGCTCGCCCGGGGTCGTCCGGGATGATCCTGATCCGCTCGAACTCGGAATCGATCGCGAGATGGCGGAGCGATCCCGGGTCGGCGACGTGATCGATCAGCACGAGTACCTCGCCGCTCGACGGGTCCACCATGATGAGGCGCCCGGCGGCGGCGTTGGTTTCTTCGATGCCTCGGACGAGTTCTTCGTGGGCGATGCGTTGGAGCGCCGAGTCGATGGTGAGGCGCACGGTTCGCCCGTGCGCCGCGTGCTGGTACCCCTCGGGCTCGACCCACATGCCTCGCCCCGATGCATCGCGGACGGTTTCGAGGTGCCCGCGTGTCGAGAGAAGCTGGTCGTTGAACCAGCGCTCGGCGCCGAGCTTCCCGGTTGGTTGCCCGGTGTCGCTCGGGCCGACCTTGCCGACGATCGCGGCAATTGAATCGATAGGTGAAGCGATCTCGCGGATCGGGGTCGGTTCGAGATGGACGCCGGGCAGGACTGCGGCGAGGACGTCGTCCGCCTGCTGGTCGGTGAGCACGCCGCCGAACGCGAGATAGCGAGAGAGCCGCCCCCCCGCTGCTGCGGCATCTCTGTTGCGGATGATGCGGGCGACAAGGCGCTCGCCGATCACGTCTTCGTCTTCGTCGAGCAGATCAGCGAGAAACAGGATTGTTTGTCCGTACGGCTCATGAACCCGCTCGGGGTCCACGAAGACGCGTGCGCCCATCCGCGATGCCGCGAGAGGCCGCCCGAGACGGTCCACGAGATCGCCGCGGTGGGCGCTCAGGTGTTGGGTGCGGGTGCGAGAGGGGGTGTGCGAAGCGAGGGCTTCACCCGGAGAAAACTGGAGCTGGATCACACGCGCGAAGACGACAACAAGGATCGCGGTGATCATGAATGAGACGACACGGGCGGTTCGTTCTGCCCGATCGGGTGCGGTTGAATTGTCCGGCTCGTTCTCGGGCACTAATCGATCCCCGCCGACATCTCTCGCGCAGGCTCGGGCAGGGGCCAACCGCTCGCGAGGACATAGACATGCTCCGGCGCATCCCACCGGGGGACGAAAGCGGGGTGCGTGTCGCCCATCGCGGCGTGCAGTTCCCACGCGCGATCAAGGCTCGTCAGGTGGAGGATCTCGGTGCGCACGCGCCGGGTTTGCAGATCATCGGTGTGCGCTTCTTTGAGCGCGCCGGTCATCTCGGCGACGGCTTGCAGACGAGCCTGACGCACAGCGACGAGGGAAGCCGCTGTCGCGGTGCCCGAGATAATGAGCAGGGCAAGCTTCGCGATCATGACGCTGCTCCGGTATCGCTTAGTCGGCGGGCAGACGGAGTGTCATGCCTACGCGGAGCATGAAGTCTTCGGGGTCGATGGTCTTCCCCTGGGCGTCGCGGATGTCGTACATCCGGGAGACCGCCCCGAGCTCGCGGTGGGCGATCTCCGAGAGGGTGTCTCCGGATTGAACGGTATAAAGCCTGTTGCCCTCGGCTGTCTTGGGCAAGGGAGTGTTCCGGGGGGCCTGCTTCGGAGCGGGCGAGCCAAGGCGGGCACGCTCGGGGATGCGCAGCTGCATGCCGATGGTCAGTGCCTCGTTTGGCGAGAGCCCGTTGTACTTGCGGATATCCGAGTGGAGCAGCCCGGAGTTGTAGTACCGCGAGGCGATGCCCCAGAGGGTGTCAGCCTCGGCGACAACATGCACGCGATCGGGGCGGGTCGATTCTGGCAGCTCAGTGGTGTCTTTCGCAGCGGGGAGCAGGGCGGGCTCGCCCATCTTGAGAGAGGGGACGGTCACCGTCTCGGCAGCGGGGGTGAGCCCGTTCTCGCGGAGCAGGGCGTATTCCTGCTGGAGGTTCTCGGCGAGCTGGCTGAAGGTGGACTGCCCGGGCTCGCTCCGCTCGTTGGTCGCGGCGACCTGATCGAGGGGCACAAACCGCCCGTTCTCGTCCTGCACGATGACCGACGGCGAGGGTTTCTCGAAAGATTCGACAGCGAGAGACGGCTCGATGACGGATGTCGCTGTTTCGACACTCCCGAGCTGTGCCTCGCTCGCGGCGGAGAAATGGTCGGAGATCAGGATGGCGACGACCAGCACAAGGCTGACGCCGATCAGGATCGAGAGCTTGGTTTCTCGGGTCATGTGCTTCGCGTCCCTGCGTTGCTGCGGCGTTCTGGAATAGGCCGCTTGTTTGTCCGTTCCTTCGGGCATGGTCGTACTGTCGCAGGCCCGGTGATGCTGCGTCAAGTTGGTGGAGCAAGTCGGATGGCTCGGAGTTTGGCCGAGCGGGCCCGCGGGTTACTCTGGGCTTCGTCCTCCTCTGCGGTGAGGGGAGAGCGCGTCAGGACTTTCGCGATATCGCGCTTGCCCAACTCCGCGAAGGAGCGTTTGACGAGCCTGTCCTCGAGCGAGTGGAAGGAGATGATGGCAATCCTTGCTCCGGGAGCGAGCCACGAGCCGCGCCCATTTGTTGCGCCCGCTGCTCGTTCGACGGTCTCGAGCAGGAGACGCAGGTGTCCGAGTTCGTCGTTCACCGCGATCCGGAGCGCTTGGAATGTCCGCGTGGCGGGGTCGATCCTTGACCCCGGGGTACGCGGCACCACCGAGCGCACAATCTCGGCTAACCGACCAGTCGTGGTTATCGGCTCCCGTTCCCGCTCGACGACAAGTTTTCGAGCAATCCCACGGGAGCGACGCTCCTCCCCGAAGGTATAGATCAGATCCGCGAGTTCTTCCTCCGCTCTGGAAGCGATGAGATCGGCAGCAGATGCCCCGGATGCGGGGTCGTACCGCATATCGAGGGGACCGTCACGCCTGAACGAGAACCCCCGTGACGCGTCATCCACCTGGGTCGAACTGAAGCCCAGATCGCCCAATACGCAGTCCGCACGGAGCCCCTGCTCGATGAGACGCTGCGGGACGCGGGCGTAACTCCCGGCGGATTCGACGACCTGCCCCGAGAAGCCGCTCGCGAGAACGTTGGCCCTTGCCCGCGCGAGGTTTGCCGGGTCGAGATCGCAGAGGACAAGGGTGCCCGAATCGCCGATCGCACGCCCCAGTTCGATGGCGTGCCCGCCCATCCCCGCGGTGAGATCGACAGCCGTCTCACCCGCGAGAGGCGCGAGAGTGCTGCGTACCGCCCCCATCAGGACGGGGACGTGCTCGGATGGGGGATCGCTCGGCGTCACAAGCGGAGGCTAACCGTGATGCCCGAGCGTTGCTTGATCCGATTGCAGACCACATGCTCACACCCCCCACTCTTCGACGCCTGCCCCTCGCACCGCTGGTCCTGCTGATCTCCTGCGGGGTGCTCGCGGGGTGCCTGCCCAACCGTTTGGTCCTGGACCTCGCGCCGGGGCAGAAAGAGTTGCAGGAGACGACGGTCATCTACGACGTGCGTTCGGACCGGGGTGCGAAGGTGGTCATGATCGACGTGAGCGGCGTGCTGTCGCAGACACCATCGCCCGGGTTGCTCGCCTCGAGAGCGAACTCGGTGGACTCGCTGGTGGCCCGTCTCGACAAAGCCGAGCGGGATCCGAGCGTGGTTGGGGTTGTGCTGCGGATCAATTCGCCGGGCGGGACAGTCGCGGCGAGCGAGAGCATGTACCGCGAGGTGATGCGGTTCCGCGAGAAGACCGCCCGTCCGGTGGTTGTCTCGATGGCCGAGATCGCGGCGAGCGGCGGGTACTACCTGTCGCTAAGCGCGGATCATATCGTCGCGCAGGAGACAACGATCACCGGGTCGATCGGCGTGATCATCCAGACGTTCAACTTCTCGTCCGGGCTTACGATGCTCGGGATCGACGCGCGGGCGCTGACATCGGGCGAGAACAAGGATCTCGTAAACCCGTTCGAGCGCCAGCGTGAGCCGCACTACAAGATTATGCAGGGGCTGGTGGACGAGTTCTACGCCTCGTTTCGGGCGCTGGTGCTGGAGCATCGCAGCGGCGTGCCCACAGAGCGGGTGGACGAGTTGACGGACGGGCGCGTCTTCACCGGCAAACAGGCGCTCGCGCTCGGGCTTGTGGATGAGAACGGCGGGCTGCGTGAGGCGTTCGCAGCGGCGAAGCGCCTCGCGGGTGTGCCCCATGCTCGGTTGGTGAAGTACCACATCAAAGGGCGGGATCCGGGCTCCGCATACGCGAACTCGCGGTCACCCGTCGGGAACGATGGTGGCGGCATGCAGATGAGCGTGCGGGTGCAGTCGCCGAGCATCCCGGACTCGGGGTTCTACTACCTCTGGCTCGCGGGGCTCTAGCGATCGGCGTACTTGTCGATCGCGGCGCGGAGCGGGGCGAGGTGCTCGCCGAATTTGTCAGCGCGGGAGACAGAAGTGGTATAGATCGGCTTGCGGACCTGGTCGGCGCTCGCGGTCATCGCGATGCGCTCGTGCTGGTGGAACGCGAGGCAGTCGTCCTCCCACTGGAGCCCGGCGAACTCGATGATCTTTCGGATGCCCGGCTCGGGATCCGCGACGAGCTGTTCGTACTGCACCTGCAGGATGGGCAGGTCGAGCACCTCCATCCAGTGACGCATGATCTTCTCGGAAGCGTGGTGCACCGCGGCGAGGTGATCGAGATCGTAGGAGTAGGTCATCGCGCCGACGAACTGCGTGAAATAGCTAGAGAGGCAGGAATTCATCGGATCGCGCTGACAGTGGATCACATGCGCATCGGGAAAGACCGCGCTGATGAAGCCGAGGTGCAGGAAGTTGTGCAGATCTTTGTCGGTGACGACCGGATGCCCGCTGGCTTTTTCGCGGAGCGCCTGCTGGTACTTACGCCGGAATGTGGCGAGCTTGCCCTTGGCGAAGGGCTCGACGGACATAACGAAGTGGAACGGCGACGCCACATGGAGCCCGGGCAGGTCGCGGAACATCTGCGGCAGGGCATCTGTCTCTCCGCCCGGCGAGACAGTCGAGTGCGAGGCGAGGATCTGCTCGACGAGCGTGGTCCCCGAGCGGGGCATGCCGACGACAAAGACCGGACGGACACCCGAGAGCGAAAACTTCGGGATCGCCTCCACCGCCTCACGCGGCCACGCGTCGATGAGTTGATCGATCGAGCGGAGAAACCCAGCAGGATCGAATGGGCGACGGGTCGCCTCGTTGGCGATCTTCGCATGCTCGAAGGCTTCGTCGTATCGCCCCTGCTTCTCGCAGACCCGGGCGAGCTTGAACCGCGCCATCCACTGCTCGTGCGCCGGACAAGCACCCTCGGGCATCAGTTTTTCGAGAACCGCCGCGGCCTCATCGATCCGTCCTGTCTTCTCGCACGCCTCGGCGTACACCACCGCGCCCTCCCCACCGGCCATCGCGCCATCGGAAAGGCGGCAAGCCGTATCGAACGCCGCCTGGGCATCGTCTTCGAGGAGCGATGCCCGGGCCTTGGAGACGAGCGAAGGGTCGTGGTGGGGATCGATGCTGAGCGCCTTGTTGAGCAGCTCATGAGCGCGGGCGGTCTTGCTCTCGTAGAGGTATGTCAGCGCGAGTTCACGGAGGATGACCGGGTCACGCGGCGTGCGTTTGTCCGCCTCAACGAGGTGACGCCGCGCCTCCGGGAAGAGCCACATCCGCACGCAGCACATGCCCAACGCACGGTGCAGCGCAGGATTCTTGGGATCCTGCGCGAGAAGCGGGCGGAGCAATTCAGCGGCGGCGCGGAACCGGCCAACTGAAATGTGCTGCTGCGCCTGCGCGAGCATCGCCTGTTGCTTCTGGGACATCTGGGTGGGGCGCAAAGTCTTCTCCGATCGCGGCTCGCCCGTCCTGGACGACTCTCGGAGGATACCGGATCGGCTCACCCACGCCGGCGTGCATTAGCAAGCGCCGGGAGTTGGGCGATCCACCCGGATTCGCTCGGGATCGAGGCACGCTCGGCGGGCGCCGCGGGCTCGTCCGCATCAAGACAGGCACGCAGATTGTCCAGCGCGCCGCCGAACCGCTCGGCCCGGGCAACAGATGAGGTGTAGATCGGCTTGCGGGTTTGGTGGGTGGAAGCCGTGACGGACGCCGGAGCGTGGCGGTGCGGCTCGGCGCAGTTGGCGTGCCAGTCCAGCCCCACGAAGCGGACGATCTCGTGCTCTATGCGATCGGGTTCTCGCACCAGCTGCTCGTAAGTCACTTCCAGCATGGGCATATCGAGCGTGTTCGACCAGTGCTCCCAGACCCGCTGTTCGATCTTCGAGAAAGCAGCGAGGTCCTCGAATTGCTGGGCGTAGGGCATGCCGCTCAAGAAATGGTGCGAGTAGCAGGAGAAACAGGTGTCTACCGGGTTGCGAACGCACCGGATAATCCGCGCCTCGGGCAAAATGCGGGAGAGGACGCCCAAGTGCAGGAAATTGTGCAGATCTTTGTCGGTGATGATGTCGGCGCGGGTGGTGCGATGGAAATATTTGTCCCGGATCGAATCGATCGACTGGGTCGTCAGCTTGTGCGGGTGCGTCGGGACGACAAAGTCCTGCCCGACCTTGGTAATAGCTTCGTTGTTGTACAGCAAGCGGTGGAGTAGCCCGGTCTCGCCGCGGGATTCTGCGGCGGGGTGCGCGCCGATGATGCGTTCCACGAGCGTACTCCCGGTGCGGGGCATGCCGACGATCAACACCGGTTTCACTCCATCATTTTTGTTCGATGGCAAGGCCTCGGGCAGCTCGGCGTGCAGCATCCGATCGACAGCGCCGCGGAGCTGGTTGATATCGAAGGGCGTGCGGACGAGCGCGTTCGCCTCGTGCAGCGCGGCGATTGATTTGTTGTACTCGCCCTGGGCTTCGAGCAGGCGGGCGAGTTGGAATAGCACCAGGGCGCGGGTCCGACCCGCTAGCGAGAGCGCTGCTGCGAACGGCTGAATAGCGCCGATCCCCTCGTTTATGTATTTGGATGAGCCGATCTGCTCGCAGGCATGTGCGAGAGCAATCGCAGCATCCGCTCGGTGAGCATTCGAACGCCGGACCGTGATCGCGAGCGAGCGTGCCAGCTCCGGTTTGCCCGAGAGTGTCGCCCACCGAGCGCGGGTGAGCAGGAGTTCGGGGTTGGAAGGCGTGCGTTTGAGCGCCTTTTCGAGCAACCGCCCGGCGGCATCAAGTCGCCCGCAGTGCATCGATGCGATGGCGAGTTCTCTGGCGATATTCGGATCCCGGGGAGTTTCTTTGAACACCCGGTTGAGATGGGGGAGTGCTTCCTCGGGCCGCCCGGCGCGGGTGAACGCAGCGCCGAGCATCGCGCGGACATCGAGCAGATGCGGCTCCACGGCAAGCGCACGCGAGCACGCGCGGATCGCTTCGGGGTAGCGGCCGGACTGGATGCACTGTTGGATAGACGCCGAGGCGTCCTGCGCGCGTGGGGTGAAGATCACGACTCACTACTCCGGTTCAGTTCCTTGAACCAACGGACTGCCGAAGCCCCACGCTTCTCGGTCAGCACACCTCGATTTCACCAATCTCCAGCAGGGATTGGCATGACCCGGCTATCCGGATCGCCCGTCATACGGACACCGGCTCATTCGGATGCAGACATTCGGGGTTATGGATTTGATGCCCCACTCGCGGGTGCGGAAATACACGCCTTCACGGCGATAAAACCGGGCTCTGACGAAAGCTCTGCGAGGATCACGCACAGGGACTACGCTTTGGGACTCGGGCGAGCCCGCCCGCAGCACCAAAGGAATCGAAACATGCGCACCGCACAACGTACCCTCGCCCTGCTGATGGCTGTCGCTGTCGGCGGGTTCATCACCCAGCAATTCACCGCCAGCAGCGCCCTCGCCAACGCTGCGGAGAGCGGCGGCTCGATCGCGACCTGCGCCGTGCCGCAGCTCGTGAATGAACTGATGGCATCAGACCGCTTCGCGCCGCCGCGGGAAGAATTCACCCAACAACTCCGCGAGGAGATCGAGCCGCTCATGGAAGCAGGGCAGGCATTGATCAATGAACTACAGGGCATGACGCCCGAGGACGAGGGAGCGCAGGAGAAGGTCCGCCAGATGCAGGAACTCCGCGAGCAGGTTGGGCGGATGGAACAGCAGGCGGCGGCGAGGCTCGGGAAGTTCACAGCCAAGCAGATCGCAGAGTGTTTCGAGTTGGCACGATCATCCGCAGGCGCAGTCGCGGATGATCTGGGGTACGACTACGTGATCTCGACAGTGGGCGAGGACGAGGAACTGAACACCGAATCGGTCGAGACCGTCCTGCGTCAGATGCTGGCCCGCCCGGTGCTGTACGCCCCGGAAGACGCCGATATCACAGACGATGTCCGAGACGATCTGAACCTGGAATAAGGTCGAGCCCGAGCGCAAAGGCGAACCGCTCAGCGAGATCGCGTTTGACGACATCCATCGACGGGGTGTGCTCCGCGCCGAGCTCGCCCGCGAGGGTCGTCACGGAGCGACCGGCGAGCCCGCAGGGAACAATCAGATCGAAGTGGTCAAGGTTCGTCGTGATATTGAGCGCGAGCCCGTGCATGCTCACCCACCTGCGCACCCGGATGCCAATCGCGCACACTTTTTTCCCGTTCTCGACTCCCGAATCCCCATCGGTCAACCAGACGCCGGTCGCGGATGGATCACGCGCCGGGTGCAGCCCGAGATCGGTGCAGAGATCCACAACGACCTGTTCGAGCAGGCGCATGTAGGCGTGCAGGTTGAGCTTGAGACGTGCGAGATCGATGATCGGGTACACAACGAGCTGCCCGGGCCCGTGATACGTGATATCCCCGCCGCGGTCGGTCTCGTGCAGTTCGACACCCTGCGTGCGCAGCTGGTCTTGTGTCACGAGCAGGTGCGCCCCGCCCTGCGCGCGCCTGGAGAGCGTAATCACGGGGGGATCATGTTCGAGCAGATACAGCACCCCACCAACGCTGCTCCCGCCCTCCCGGTCATCGAGGATTCGATCGAGCGTTTTCCGCTGGATCCCGAGAGCATCGGCGTACGCGATCCGCCCGAGATCGACGACTTGAAGCGTTGTCGGCTGTTCACCCTCAGCGCGGGGCATGAGCACACATCTGGGAAAGGTCATCCACCGCGCCGCCGTACACCTTCAGGCACTTCTCGGCGGCACCCTCCCAGGTGAGGCGCCGGATCTCGAATGAGCCGTGCTCGCGCAGCGTCTGCGAGAGTGGGGGGTGGCGCAGCACCGCGACAATCTTGTTGGCCATCTCGTCGGTGTCCCAGAAATCAACCTTCAGCGCATGCGTCAGCACCTCAGACACGCCCGATTGCTTGGAGATGATCACCGGGGTGTCCTGGCACATCGCCTCAAGCGGCGCAATCCCAAACGGCTCACTCACCGAGGGCATGACATAGCAATCAGCCATGCGAAAGACGCGCGAGACATCCTTGCCGCGGAGGAACCCTGTGAACAGCACCTTCTGCCCGATGCCGAGTTCCGCGGCGTGCTCGATCATGCGGCGCGCCATATCGCCGTCGCCCGCAACGAGGAATTTCACGTTGTCCACCTTCTCCAGCACCCGCTTGGCGGCGCGGACAAAGTATTCCGGCCCCTTCTGCATCGTGATCCGCCCGAGGAAGAGGACGATCTTGTCGCGCCGACGAACACGGAGCCCGTCGATGGGCTGCTCCTCGGACGCCTCGATGCCGTTGTAGACCACCTGGATCTTGTCCGGATTCACCCCGTAGCGCGCCACGCAGAGGTTCCGCGTATACATCGAGACCGCGATCACACGTATCGCGGCGTGCAGCCCCCGACGCTCGATGTCGTAGAGCTGCTGGTTGACATGCTCACCCGAGCGGTCGAACTCCGTGGAGTGGATATGCACCACGAGCGGACGCCCCGTGATCCGCGCCAGCGCAAGCCCGGCGGGGTAGGTCATCCAGTCGTGCGCGTGGATCACATCGAAGTCCAGCTTGCGGCACATCCGAACAACCATCCGCGCGTAGCGTTGGGCGGTGCCCACGACATCGCCGTCATAATCTGCCTTGTTCGCGACATCTTCGGGCCCGAGCGCTTCGTCGATATCTTCCACGTCGGCTTCCGGAAGATCTGGCAACACGACACCCGCAGCACGCAGCGCCTGGACTTCCGCGATATCCAGCGGACGCGATGGATCAGCAGCCTTTTCAATCAGCACACGGATCGGATCCGTCTCGGATTGCTCGACATAGGGCGAGATAATCGGATTGGGCAAACCCATGAAAACCGCGTGCCTGAAATGCTCAGGATCGGCCCACGCGATCGGCTTGCCCTGATAGGTGCCGGGTTGCGGATTGGTCGGTTCCTGCCCCGCAGCGGCACGAAGCGCCGAGATGATCTGGGTGTATTCGCTCGCATCAGTAGCGCCCTGCCCCGGTGCGTCGGGTGAGAGCAGCTCAACATGCGCAGCGTTGGCGTGATCGACCGACTTGGGCAAGACAAACATCACCCGGTGCCCGAGGTGATCGAGCGCACGCGTCAGCCCGTAGCACGCCGTGCCCAGACCGCCCGAGATGAAGGGTGGGAACTCCCACCCCAGCATGAGGATCCGCATGCTGCACCTGTATCCGCCGCGCCTTTGTTGAAGCACGACTCAAACCAAAGGAGAAGTACCGAATCGCGCCCTCGCCGCCGGGATGATCAGTCATCATCTCCGGACATGTCGCCGAGTTCGCGGAAAGTCGCCTCGAAAGCGAGCAGGCATTGTACGAAACGCCGTGCTTCCTTGTCGAGATCAGGCGCTCCCGTTTCGGACGGAATCGACGAGCGGAAGACATACCGCATCTGCTCGTCCCTGAAATGCTCCACCCCGCCGAGCGACCCGCCCGTCCACCCCTGATCGACAAGTTCCTCGTCGATGCAGTCGTCCAGATCATCGCCGGTCCACATCAGGTCCGCCTCGATGGACTGCGAGAGATACCGATCAGGGGAAGCCCAGAGCACGAACACCCGCCCGTCGAGCAGCTCGATCCGGTACTCCGCATCACCCTCGCACCCGATGGGTTTGCAGATCAGGGCTGTCTCGGTGCTCGCGACTTCGCAGAAGACCTCCGCCTGCTGAGCGAGTGCCGCGGCGGTCTGGAAATTCTTGTTCTGGCTCATCGTGATCGCGTCCGGGTGGCTCATCTTTTGGTCCTCACATCTCGTAGAAGGGCATCATAGCCGCACAATCCGCCGGGCCCGCCGCCTTCCTGCCCTAGACTGTCATCCGATGTCAACAAGCGAACGGACAACCAAGGGCGGGGCCTGGACCTCCAAACGCCTGCTCGCGTGGATCGCCGAGCGGTTCAAACACTCCGATCTCGAATCCCCACGTCTGCTCGCCGAATTACTCCTCGCCCATGTGCTGGGGTGCGAACGGATGCGTTTGTACATGGAGGCCGACCGCCCGGCGACCCCGATCGAATTGGACATGCTCCGCTCTCTCGTCCAACGCGCTCTCGACGGCGAACCCGTCCAGTATCTCACAGGCGAGGCGTGGTTCTTCTCGCAGCCGTTCCATGTTGATAAGCGCGTCCTGATCCCGAGGCCCAGCACCGAAACTATTGTCGAGCACGTCCTCCAGCACGCCCGGGCCGAGCCCGGATTTGAGGCCGCGACCCTTGCCGATGTCTGTACCGGGTCGGGGTGCATCGCGGTATCGATCCTCAGACAACTCCGCGACGCGCGGGTGATCGCAACGGACCTCAGCACGGATGCGCTTGATGTCGCCCGCCTGAACGCCGAACGACATGATGTCCTGGATCGCCTCGACCTCGTCCCGGGGAACCTGCTCGAACCGATCCGAGAGCACCCCGCCGCCGGGTCGCTGCACTACCTCGTCTCTAACCCGCCGTATATCCCCGACTCGGAATGGCAAGACCCGAAGTTGGTCCAAGCGAGCGTGCGAGACCACGAACCGACAATCGCCCTGCGGGGTGGATCCGATGGTCTGGATTGCATCCGTCCGCTCATCGAGGGAGCACCTGGGCTGCTCCGCGCGGGGGGCATACTCGCAATCGAAACGGCCGCCGCGACCGGCGAGATGGTCCGGGAGCTGGCAGCAGAACAGCCGGGACTGGAAGAAGCCCGTCTGTTGGAGGACTTTGAAGGATTCCCACGGGTGGTGATCGCTCGACGCGCATAGTCTCAAGCTGGCTTCAGCCGGAAACTTCGCCCTCGACCGCCTTCTTCGCCTCGGTGATCATCGCCTCCGCTTGGAACGGCTTGAACAGCACACACTGGAGCCCTTCCTGCGAGGCCCGGACGATCGAGTGGTGCGGGTCGTACCCGAAGCCCGTCATTAGAATCACCGGGATGTCCGCGCTCGCCCGCTTGGCGGCAGCGAAGACGTCGTACCCCGTCCGATCGCCCAGGTTGATATCCGAGATGACCAGATCGAAAGACTCGTCCGCGTCAAACGACACCGCCCATTGGTCGAGCATCTGGATCGCGGATTCGCCGTCGTTGCACAAGACAACCCGAGCCCCCCGCGCGCGGAGCAACTCGCTGACAGTCTCACGGATATGCGATTCGTTGTCCGCGACGAGCACCCTGCGCCCCGCGAGCACGGGATCCACGCTCCGCTTACGGATCGCGTCCTCGATCCCAAGCAATGAAGCCGGCCCATCCGACACATTCTTCAGGCGGCGCTGGATGGATTCCACATCCTCAAAGATCCGATCGATAGCCGCGGCCGACTCGGAATCTCCACTCGAACGCTCACGCAATAACATCGCCTCTTGAAGCAGATCCCTGAGCGGTTCGGCGATCTCGTCTTCGACAACATCCGTCGCGGATTGACGCGTGGTGAACCGTTCCACCACCAGCAGATTCAGGATGTGCAGCGCCATCGTGAGATACCGCCCGAAGATCTCCGCAAACTGCCTGTCCTCCTCGTTGAACGCACCCGGGCTCTCGCTCTCGACATCGAAGATGCCCATCACCTTGCCGAACAGCATCAGCGGCACCGTCAGCGACGAACCCGCCTGATCCAGCCCGAAAACATACCGCTCGTCCCGCGACGCATCGGCGCAGATATACGCCTCGCCCGTCGCCGCGACATACCCGGAGATACCGTTGCCCTCCCGCTCGGCGTACAGCGTGATCTCCGTCGCCTCCGCCGGGAGCCCGGCGGACATCACCAGTTCAAGCTCGTTCGTATTGGGATTGAGCAGACGCACCGCAAAGTGATCGAACTGGAGCAGCTCGTGGGACGCCCTCGCGACCCGTTCCTCCAGCACACCCAGACGGGCTGCGGCGTGCATCTCCTTCACCTGGTCCGGCGAGATGCAGACCAGCTCCCGCCCAACCCGATCGATCGCGTTGATCTTGTCCTGCATCCGACGCCGGTTCGTCACATCGCGCACGATCGCGGCAACCAGCATCGGCGGCTCGTTGTTGCGGCGTGCAGCTCGCTCGTTCTCGATGACCGGCGAGACCGCGATCTCCAGATTCCGGTTCCCGTCCCGCACCGTGACCGAATACCGGCTCGAACGCACGCCACGCCGACCCTCGGTGCTCATCTTCGCCAGGCGCGTGAACGCGTGGCGACACACCGCCGCGATCCGGCGCTGCACCGATTGGTGGTACGAGCGGAACCGCTTGTTGCACCAGACAACCGACCCGGTGTCGTCTGCCATGCAGATCCCCTCGGAGATCGCGTTGAGCAGGAGCGAAGATTGGCGTGCGACAAGATCGGGCTCGATCGCCCCGAACGAACTCGCCTCCGCGAACACCGCCTCGTACTCCCCCGAACCGATCGCGCCGATCGACTGCCCGGGACCAGCCGACACGATGTCGTACGTTTCGCCCAGCGAGTGGGCGATCGCATCCGCATCGATGTGCGGGCCGTAGAAGACAAGTAACTTGGGACGGTCTTGAGCAGGCATGAACCGGACACGTGGTTCCTAATTTTCGCCGTGGAGCAAACGCACCGCAGAGTGTATGGCGAGTGATCGACGGATGTTGTTGATATCCATCGGATCGACCCGATCCACCCCCCGAGCGTGATAACCAGCAACGCCGCCGAATATCTGAGTTCACTATCCCCCCACCACCCCACACGAGCGGTCATACTGGATACTTCTCATGCTCAGGCTTGACCAGATTCACAAGAACTATGGGGCGGTGCGAGCCGTGCGGGGCATCTCGCTGGAGGTGCCGCGTGGTCAAATCGTCGGCATCCTGGGCCCGAACGGTGCCGGCAAAACCACCACCGTCCGCATGATCGCGGGCACGCTGCCCCCGAGCCGAGGCACCGTCGCGGTGGACGGCTTCGACACCCTCGCCCAGACCCGTCAGGCCCGCCAGCGGATCGGGTACCTGCCAGAGGGCACCCCGCTGTACCCCGAAATGCGTGTCGCGAGCTACCTCCGGTACCGCACCAAACTCTTCGGGCTCCCCCGTGGTGTTCAACGAACCGCCACCGAGCGAGCGATCGAGCGGTGCTGGCTCACCGAAATGCGCACCCGCCGGATCGGGACACTCTCCAAGGGCTACAAGCAGCGCGTCGGGCTCGCATCCGCCCTGCTGCATTCGCCCCCCCTGCTCATCCTCGATGAACCAACCTCCGGGCTCGACCCCGCCCAGATCGCCCAGACCAGAAAACTCATGCGCGAACTCGCGGGCGACCACACCATGCTCGTGATCTCCCACATCCTGCCCGAGGTCGAGCGAGCCTGCGACCGAATCGTGATCATCTCGGCAGGCACCATCCGAGCCGATGGCTCCCCCGCAGAT
The DNA here is from genome assembly GCA_029260435.1 of Phycisphaerales bacterium. Taxonomy (GTDB): domain Bacteria; phylum Planctomycetota; class Phycisphaerae; order Phycisphaerales; family UBA1924; genus OFTM74. The sequence continues at coordinate 55,023 of JAJDDG010000019.1, forward strand.
CTCATCCGCCACGCCGCGGGCTCGGGCACGGTCCTCGCTGTGTGCAAGGCAAACCCGGACACCCTCGCGCAGATACCGGGACTCAACATCAAAAAGACAAACAAGATGGACGACGGCTGGACAGCCTTCGAATGCGAAGGCGAGTCAGTCCCCGCCGAAACACTCCGCGAGCGCATCGGTGCGGCATGTGCAGCACAAGGCACCGCGATCCGCGAGCTGCGCACCGTGGGTGGCTCGCTCGAAGAGGTCTACATCGGGCTCATCGAACAGAGCAACCGGGACGATGCGGAGGGCGCACCATGAGCACGAGCATCGTGCCGATCGCGATCCGGGAATGGGCGGCGATGCTCCGCACCCCCAGCGGATGGATCGTCATCGCGCTGTACCTGCTGCTGTCGGGGATCGCTGTCGCGGTATCCATCCAACCAGGGTTGCCCGCGTCGCTCCGCCAGTTTTTCGGCGCGTCTCACCTGATCTTGCTGGTCGTCGCGCCAGCCATCGCGATGCGCCTCATGTCCGAAGAGTTCCGCGCGGGCACCATCGAGCCGCTCATGGCAGCACCGATCTCCGATTGGTCGATCATCCTCGGCAAATATCTCGGCGGCGTGCTCTTCCTGCTCACGCTCCTCGCGCCCACACTCGTGTACGTCGCCCTCCTCGAGTGGCTCTCGGCTCCCGACTACGGCCCCATCCTCGCCGGGTACCTCGGGCTCACCCTCCTCGGCATGCTCTACATCGCTGTCGGCTTGCTGATCTCCTCACTCACCCGAAGCACGGTCGTCGCCCTGCTCGGCACCCTCTTCGCCCTCATGCTCATCGAGCTCGCCGCCGGGCAGGGCTCGGCGCATGTCGCCGACCCGTACGACAGGATCCTGATGGCACTCTCCGTGCGGACGCGCCTCGCGGATTTCGCCAAGGGCGTCATCGATACGGCGCATATCGCCTTCTTCCTGCTCACCTCGGCGTGGTTTATCTGCCTCGCCACCGTCGCAACCGAAACCCGGAGGTGGCGATGAGCACCGCCGGAGATCCGATCGCCAGGCGTACGCGCTACAGCGTAATGAGCGCCGTGATCCTCACCGCGATCACGGTGAGCGTTTTCGTGCTCGTCGTGCTGAGCGGGCGCACGCACAAACGGTTCGATGTCACCGCGACGCGACAGTACGCGCTCTCGGAGAGTTCCAACCAGCTGATCGGCTCGCTCGCCGGTGACTACGAGATCGTCGTCAGCGCACGGTTGCCCGAGCTGGACCCCCGCGCCCGTCAGCGCATCGCGGACGTGCTCGAAGAGTTCGCCCTCGCCTCCGAGCGAATCAGCGTCCGGTGGATCGATACAACATCCGCCACGGGGCAAGCCTCCTTTGCCGACCTTGTCGCATCGCAACTCGAACGCCAGAGCGATCAAGTCGCCGCACACACCGCCGCGATCGAGCAGGCAGCGCAAGCCTGCGAAACCATCGCCTCGCGCACCGACACGCTCTCCTCGATGATCAAAGCAATCGCGAACGCGCTGGATCAGTTCGACAACCGCCGCGAACAAATCGAGATGGTCGCCGCCGAGGTCCGCTCGCTGTCAGACAGATCCACCGCCTCCGCCGCCACGACGCGGGGCGCGCTCGCCAACCAAACCGCGGGCGTCCCGATCCCGGATCTGAACGCCGCCCGCGAGTCCGCATCGCCAACCCTCAACGCCCTTGCCTCGTACTACCAGCAGCTCGCCAGCGACCTGGATCAACTCGCCGGGCTCGTCCCCCAAGCCGCCGCCGCCTCGTGCGATGTCGCGATCAGAGAAGCGGGCGCCCAGCGCGATCTCGCCGCCGGAGCCGCGGACGCCCTCGAGCGTCTCGCCCCGCTGCACATCCTCTCGATCGCGCGCGTTGTCGAGCAGCAGGACACCGTGATCGTGGTCGCGGACACCGGGCTCACCGCGATCGACTTCGCCACCCTCTTCCCGCCATCGCTCCAGATCGATGCCAACTCCGTCTCACAAGCGGAACTCCGATTCGCCGGTGAACAGCTCATCGCCACCGCCATCGGTTCACTCGAAGACCCCGTCCGTCCGATCGTGTGCTTTGTCCACGCAGAAGACGCCACGCTCTTCGAAGATTCGGGCAGGCCTTCACCCGTCGCGCGCAACGCATTCGGACGCCTGCTCAACCGATTCTCTCTCCGACAAATCGACGGCGCAGAGTGGGCTGTCGCCCGATCGATGGATATGCCGACCTTCGCATCGCTCGACCCGAATCGCGACCGCCCGGTTGTCTGGTTCGTGCTAGGCCCGCCCCCCGCGCAGCTCTTCGATGGCTCGCCCGGCAGATCTCAAGCCGATCGCGTGCGCATCGTCGAACGCCTCGCCGAAGCAACCCAGCGCCTCGCAACCACCGGGCAGAATGTCCTGCTCTGCGTCGATCCCTCCGATCGCCCCGCGTTCGGTGAAAAAGATCCGATCGTCGGATGCCTCGAACAATTCGGTGTCCGATCGATGAACGGCGCCGTCGTGCTCCGCTCGCAGACCAGCCCATACGGCCCTCTCATCTACACCGCACACCTGCTCGACACCGCAGACACCACTTCGCCCATCGGCAGCGCGATCGACGCACTCCGCACCGCGATTCCCTGGGCCACGGCGTTCACCCTCGAAAACGACGCGCCCGTGGGCACCGAGGTGCTGCTGCTGCTCACCATCGAGAGCGCCGCGGATACATGGAGCGAGTCACAGTGGATCCCGTTCCGCTATGCGCAGCCCGCCAACCCGCTCCAGCCCATGCTCCTCGCCAATCCGCCCGCGCCCAACCCCAAGCGAGAGAACACCGAGGGCCCGTGGCATGTCGCCCTGACAATCGAGCGACCGCTCCCCGATGCAGCAACGAATACCCGAGGCGCAGCAACCCAGCGGATCCTCGCCGTCGGCTCCCCCAACTGGTTCACCGATGCATACGTCGAAGCCGCCGAACGGATCAACGGCCGCCGAGCTTGGCTCTTCCCGGGCAACGCCGAATTGCTCGATTCCGGGCTCCTCTGGCTCACCCACCGCGATCATCTCATCGCCGCAAGCCCGCGGACGCGAGATATCGCCCGAATCCGACCGCTGACGGGCGGGCAACTCTCCGCCATCCGCTGGGGGCTGATCCTGGGGCTGCCCGCATCGCTGCTCGCGATCGCCGGCGCCCTCCGCCTGATAAGGGGTTGATCAGCAACCGCGCGACCCCGCAGGCCAATACTGTGGTAGACAAGTAGATTCGTGGGCGACTGAAAGGAACCATGTCATGTCGAGCCGAGCGGTCATCGTTGCTGTGGTTATTGCCCTCGGGGTGCTCATCCTCGCGCTGTTCTTCGGGCAAAGCTCGAACAACCAGAGCAAGCAAACCTGCGTCCTCGGGTTCGACCCCGTCAACCTCACCGCGATCGAGGTCCACAACGGGGACGCCAGGAACCGCATCCAACGCACACCCGAAGGCGGCTGGGCTTGGGCGGACCCGCAAGACCGCTCCATCACCTGGCCCGCGATCTATCCGGGCAACGCGCAGACCGCGATCGGTGCCCTCTCTTCTCTCGAATCCGAATCCATGCGCGACGTGGATCCGCTCACAAGTGATACATGGCTCCTCCGCTTCGAAACCGGTGAATCTGCGCAAGAACTCCGCGTCGAAAAGACCCAACTGGGCGGGCTCTCCCGAGCGGAGAATGGCAATGGTGATCGCTTCCTCGTTGAAGCTTCACTCATCCGCCCACTCGTCGAACCCGGGCTCGCATCATGGCGCATCGCGCGCGCCATCCCCGGGCTGTACGACGCCTCACGAATCTGGATCGATTCTGGCGGGCAAACCCTCGCCCTCGCGCGGGTGAACGCCCAGTGGAGCATCATCCAGCCCGTCGCCGCCCGCGCGGATGCCGCGTCCGTTTCATTGCTCATCGACACGATCGCACAGCTCGGCGTCGAGCGGTTCGAAACGCGCGCCGAACGTTCAAACTCTGATCTCGGATTCGATAACCCAGCAACCACGCTCCGCCTGCAACGCGACTCGCGACACGCCGACTCCTCGGGCAACATCTCTACCGAAACTGCGGAATCCACGCTGTTCGTCGGCTCCCCCGCCGACCCGCAGGGCACACTCCTCTACGCCGCGAGCGCGCCGGATGCAAAGCTCGTCCTGCTCGTCGCGAGCGCAAACCTTGCCGCAATCCCAACCGAAGCAAAGACACTGCTCGCCAAAGCCGCCTCGGCGGTACAACCAAACGACGTCTTCGGGATCAATATCCGCACGCTCGATGCAGAGATCACCGCGAAACGCTCGATGGGCGAATGGACCGGTTCGAGCGCCGAGCAAGCGGAAGAACTGCTGTCGTTTCTCTGCACCATGCCCGCCGAACCGAGCATCATCAGCGCGGACGACGAGATCATCGCCCTGTCTCGCGTCGAACTCACCGCCCTCGATTCTTCTCGCCTCGACCTGATCTCGATCGGCTACACCGCCGACGCCGTGCTTGTCGCACGCGCGGGCAACATCATCTGGCTCTACCCGAATACCGAACCACCCGCCCTCCTCGCGATACCGCCGTTCGACGAGATCCCCGCACGAGAAACCACCCGGGTGCCCACACCAGGCTCCGCCACCTACTCCAAATAGCACCCTACGGCTCGCCCGCCAATCGGCTCCGCCGATAGCGCGTCAACACATCGTCGCCGATCCGCTTCACGTTCCAGAGCTCCATGCGCTCGGGATGCGCGATCTTGAGAACCCCCGTGCCCCGCACCGGATCCATCGCTTCGGTATCCCCAAGAACAAACGGCGCGGTGAACACGACCAGTTCATCGATCAGATCCTGACCATGCAGCGCCCCGATCAGCCCCGCACCCGCCTCGACCAGCACATTCGTCGCGTCGAACCATTCGCTCAGCGAACACATCATCGCCCGCAAATCAATCCGCCCATCCACCATCGACGCGCACCGTATCTGCACACCCAGGCGCTCCAACGCATCCGCACGCCCGCGTCCGCTGCCCTCCAACGACGCCGGGTCAACAACAAGCACAACGCTTCCATCCGACGCGCTCGCCGCGAGCGCACTCCCCACCGCCGTCTCCAGACCCGGGTCCACGACCACCCGTTTCGCGTTGCGCCGCACACGCACGTCCCTCGCCGTCAACAGCGGATCATCCGCAAGAACAGTCCCAACACCCGTCAGGATCACATCCGCCCGCCCCCGCATCCGATGCACCACCCGGCGCGAGCACGCATTGGAGATCCACTGCGAATCACCGCTCCGTGTGGCAACCTTGCCGTCGATCGACTGCGCCCACTTCACCGTCACCCACGCCCGCCCCCGCGCCGCCCGCATCACGAACGGATCGCTCAGCGCGATCGCCGCCCGGCTCGCCTCGCTCATCCGCACCTCGATACCAGCCTCCCGCAGCACACCCTGCCCACCGCCGCTCGGATCCCGACGCGAGTAGACAACACGAGCAATGCCAGCCTCGATCAGCGCATCCGTGCAAGGCGGCGTCCGCCCGTGACGCCGGCACGGTTCGAGCGTGACCCACGCGGTTGCGCCGCTCACACTCTCTCCATTCGCTCGGCATGCGCGCAGCGCGTTGATCTCGGCGTGCGCCCCACCCAGCTTTTCATGATGCCCCATCCCGAGCACACGCCCGTCCGGCGCCGTGATCGCGCACCCGACCAGCGGGTTGGGCTCAACGTACCCCCTCGCGCAAACCGCCACCCATGCGCACCGATCCAAGATGTCCTTCTCGAATGGATCCATGTCTCTCACCAAAGCCTACCCCGAGCAACTACCGCCGGCGCACGATGGCCCGCCGCTCCTCCGGGTCGAGAATCCCCGCAGCATCCTTCAACCAACGAGCCGCGTCCGTCGCGTACCCGGCGGTCGGCTTCAACTCCGCCATCCGCGAGCCGAAATACGTGTTGAATCGTGCCATCGCCAGTTCACGCACATACTTCGCCGTCATCGAGGCAACCGCAACCGGCAGATGTGTCTCCTCGGCCTCGCGTACAAACCGAATCTCTGCAAAGACAGCTCCCCCATTTCCCGTTGACAGCTCGTAGACGCTCTCCTCCGCCCCTTGGCGCACAACCCGAAGCGATGCCCCGGGAAACACATCGAGTAGCTCCCGCCCATAGCTGATCCGCCCCCCCTGACGATCCACCACCGCCCGCACCAGACACCCTTGCTCTACCCCACCAAACCGATCAACCAGCGCACGCAGCATCCGCCCGATCACACAGAACGACACAGCCGCCTTCGATCCAAGCCGCTCCCCATGCTCGTTCAACTCGCTCGCGGACAATGCAGCGCACGACAACGCGACACACTCCAACCCCTCCCGAGTCATCCCGCTTTGCAGGCGCGCCGACATAAGCCCGATGTGCTCTGTGGTTGTCGATACCGGAAGTGTTGCGCCCTGCCCCGCGTACCAGGCTTGTCGAGCGAATCGGATCCCAAGGCGATCAAACAATGCCCCGTCCGATGAAGGATGCTCACAGCGTTGTGCGAGAAACGCGAGCACGCCCGGTTCCAGCATCGTCAGCGGGTGGCGTTTGCCCGAATTTGGAAGCTTCAGTTTCTTGGAATCTGCAACAGGGATCAAGCCCTTGCGATACCCACGCGCCCCGCGATCAACGATCCCGGAGAGCACCCGCCACAGATCCGGCAACCCCTCACCAACGCCCTGGAGCGGTGCGTCAAAACGAATCGCGCACAACCCCATGCACAACGGTCCGAGACGGGGGCCGTACCCCGCCTCGTCAATACCCGCATAGATGATTTGAGACACGCGACTGGATCCATGTCGCTAGCAAGCGACAGTGAGTGACCTACTCAGGAACACCGGGTGTGGCCGGAAGACCGGGCCCGTTACCCGAACCACCCGAACCGCCGCCCATCGTCTTGTAGATCAGCACGCCAGCAACAACCAGCAGGATAATTGCGATGATGACTTTGATGCCACTCTTGTTCACGATAACCACCTCTTGCCAAAGCTCGAATGTCTGCCCGCTCGCTCGGCGGGTGCGTCGAACATTGTACCAAGTCGGCAAGATAACCGGCCCCGCCATGGATCAGGAAATCCCTGAGTCACGACGAAGCCGGTTGAATAATGACACGAGCAAGAGACGCCGAAAAAAATCCAGCGTTACGAGCCGATTAACGCACGTCTCGACCCTTCACGCCGCCACGAGTTGCATAGAACGGCCATGATCCACCAAGGGGGATATTCGGGACAGGACCAGACATCTCGACACCACCCGCCCCGAGCGCATCGGACGCTATCCGGATCACGCGTGCGCTGCCATCAGCAAACGCGGTCGGGATCGTTGGATTGGGAACCTGAGAACTTCCAGGCCAGAACGCCAGATCCTTGTCGTGATACGTCAGGAACAGATGGAACATCGCCTTGCGGTCAGGATACGACACAGCGGAGGACGGGTTGTACTTGATGAATGAAGCATCAATCGATACGGAAGGATTCGCAAGGTCTGACTGGTTGACAAACTGCCCGCGATTATCGATCGCGAACAAACTCGGTGAAACCAACGCGCTCAGGTTATACCGGTACGATCCGACATCGACAGTATCTTCATCCTGGTACGAAGAGCTGTCGATGTTCTCGAGCAGTCCATTATTGTCTTCAACCGTCTGACGCCAAATGGCCCATGTTCTCTTGATGCGGGTATCCGCGGGTGAGTAGAAAACCTCCTGCAGCATCTCCATGCCTTCCCCACCAACCATGTACGGACCGAGCACGGGAATATAAAAATCCCAGAGCGTCGAATCACAAATATCACCCGCGATCACATTCTGACCGTACACATCGTGATCCTGACAACCGTTCGGTCGCCCGCCACTCTGCAGCGTGTTGAACGAGGCATAACCACCAGCGATATTGGTCCCGAACTTCCACCCGTTCGTCTCGAAAAACTGCATTGCGATTTTTCTGCCCGGTGTGCCCGCGGGACCGAGGATCTGCGACAACTGCCCCCCGGGGCTCTGCGGAGCATGCGGGAGCCGATCCTTGTTCTGAGACGAATAGTTCGCCGCACCGACCGCGTGCTGCTTCATGTTGTTGTTGCAATTGCTCAGGCGGGCCTTGCGTCGGACCTCCCCTACCGCAGGCAGCAGGATAGAAATCAGCAGCGCGATGATGCTCACCACCACGAGCAGTTCGATGAGTGTAAAACCTTGGCGACGAGCGACGTTCTTCATTTTCGAATTCTCCACAGTTCGGAACCGGGCAACGTCTTGCGCCCGACTCTTATCTCCCACATTCAGTCAATCTGTGTGGGTAGTGTACGGCACCACCCCGGTCTGTACTTAGGCTTTCCGGATCGACCCCCGCGGGGGTACACCCATGCCGCCACAAAATGTCCTAATCCAATGCGGTTGAGAGGAATCGAACCTCCACGGGATTTTACTCCCACTAGGACCTGAACCTAGCGCGTCTGCCAATTCCGCCACAACCGCAGGTGAGCGAACAGGATACTCACGCCTGCCAGCGAAACAAGTCTACCGATCACAGCCTGTGGACGGTACACAACGCTCTACGTACCCAGCCATTCGCTCATGACAAGCCGCTGGTTCCAGAGATCTGACTGATTCCGGATTATTCGGACTACAAATCGCCTATTTCGCTTTCTCCTGAGCGGGCTTCTTGCCAGAAACAGGCTTGGGCTCGATATCGCCCGCGCCCACATCCTGGGTCTCCGGAGTGGGCAACAGGTTTTTCGCCCGGAGCACTTCTCGCCGGATCTCCTCGAAGAGATCGGGGTTGTCCTTGATGAACGCCTTGGCATTCTCGCGCCCCTGCCCGAGGCGGACCTCGCCGTAGCTGAACCACGACCCGGACTTCTGGACAATGTTGTCCTCCAGCGCCAGATCGACCAGGTCACCCGTCGCCGAGATCCCCTCGTTGAACATGATGTCGAACTCTGCACTCCGGAAAGGCGGCGCCATCTTGTTCTTCACCACGCGAGTCCGCACCCGGTTGCCAACCGCCGTATCCCCGTCCTTGATCGTGCTGATCCGCCGGATATCGA
>JAJDDG010000020.1 GCA_029260435.1 Phycisphaerales bacterium
CCGTACTCCCCAGGCGGTGCACTTAATAATTTCTCTACGACCGACACGGGGTCAGACCCGCATCGGTCTAGTGCACATCGTTTACGGCGTGGACTACCAGGGTATCTAATCCTGTTTGATCCCCACGCTTTCGTGCCTCAGCGTCAGGTAAGGCCCAGTTGCCTGTCTTCACCATCGGCGTTCCGTTCGATATCAACGCATTTCACCGCTCCACCGAACGTTCCGACAACCTCTACCTACCTCAAGACTTGTGGTTTACACCGCAGTTCCCCGGTTGAGCCGGGGGATTTCACGACATACCTACAAGTCCGCCTACGCACCCTTTAAGCCCAGTGATTCTGATTAACGCTTGGGCCTCTCGTCTTACCGCGGCTGCTGGCACGAGATTAGCCGGCCCTTCCTCTGGGTCTGGTCAGTTCTTCCTAGACCCTGACAGTGGTTTACACGGCGTAACCGCTTCATCCCACACGCGGCATTGCTCCGTCACGCTTTCGCGCATTGCGGAATATTCGTTACTGCAGCCTCCCGTAGGAGTCCGGGCAGTGTCTCAGTCCCGATGCGGCGGGTCATGCTCTCACACCCGCTACCCGTCTTAGGCTTGGTGAGCCTTTACCTCACCAACAACCTGATAGGACATTCGCCGCTCCCAAGGCGCCGGAGCTTTCCTCGTTAGAGCACATGGAGTATTACCTGCAGTTTCCCACAGCTATCCTCCACCTCGGGGTACGTTCGAATGCATTACTCGCCCTTTCGCCAGTGTCCACAGACCGAAGTCTGCTTCTCCTTCGACTTGCATGTTTTAGCCATGCCGCCAGCGTTCAATCTGAGCCAGGATCAAACTCTTCAATTGTGTATCTCTGCTTGCCGGTCCGAAAACCGGGTCTGCTTCAATGGGTTGAAGATCTTGTCCCGACACGACCACGTTCGTGGCCGTCGGTCCTCATCAGTGCCTCACGGCACCAACGCCGCCAAGGCTCTCAACCCTGACGGTAATCGACTCTATCACTCAGTTTTTCCTTCGCACCGGGGATGAAACCGGTGCGATGGGCTCATGAGCTCGCGAGAAAAGAGTCCGACAAAGTTCTGTGAAACCTTGCCGATGCGATGGGAAGCGTCGCCAACCTACATACGGGTTTCGGGGTCGTTGCCCCTAGACGACGCCGCACATTCTCGCGGCTCTCTCAGCTGTTCACTTTTCAAAGAAGCTACCGGGTCGGGCAATCCTGCCTTCACCAGCCCCTAGAGCGGTACGCTCTGTCGGGCCGATCAGGATACCCAGCTTCTCCCGTGTGTCAAGCGGGCGACTCAACAGCATCGCCAGTTGGGGAAAACCTGTGTTCAGGCATCCTCTCCCGTGACCCCCAGCACCCCAACTACGACCGACGCCGCACCGCACTCACCCAGCAAGACTTTCGTCGCCTCATGGGCTGTCGCGCCGGTCGTCATCACGTCATCCACCAGCACGACATTTCGCCCGTAAACCGCTTTTTTTGCCCTGCAAACGAATGTTCCGCGCACGTTACTCGCACGCCGAGATACCGCAACACGACGCTGGCTCGGGCGGTGAGCCCGCCCCAATGCTCGCACGATCGGCACCCCTAGTTCCAGCCCAACACCCCTCGCGATCACCCACGCATGATCGATCCCCCGGCTCCACCTCCGCCGCAACGAAGTCGGCATCGCCACCACGACTGTGCCGTCAGTTTCCCCGTTGTCTCCAAATACCCGCTGCTCTTGGATCGATTCACCCAGCCACCGCCCCAGATCCATCCCGAGGCGGCTCCATCTGGTGAACTTCACCTCTTGGATCCACCGACTCAGCGGCTCGTTATACGCACCGAGGCGTACCACCCTCCCCCACTTCAACCGTCTCGATAAACACACAGAACACCCCATCTCGTCCTCCTCATGCGGCCCGACGCTCCTCCCGCACCGATCGCAGTACACCCCGGGTTCATCCGGTGCCCACCCCACCCGCGCGGCCCGCCTCCTGATCGGCTCAGCCGACGGGTCGAGCAGCGCACGCTCCGCACGCACGAGGATCCCCTCTCGCGATCTATCGACTTGCTGTGTTGGTTCTGGTTCCGGTGCCTCCACCCGCACCGCTTCTTCCGGGACCAACCGGGGAGGCCACACGAACCGCTCTTTCTCGCCCACGCGTTCCGCCACTGGTGCCTCCCGACTACACCCCGGCTTCGCTCAGGGTCTTGCGGACCAAACATGCCCGCTCAACGCGCCGCTCCGCCTGATCGAGCCTCGCCCCACACAGGCGTTGCAGGTGAGATGGTTGTGTCAGCAACACAAGTTTGCCAACAACATCCAGCGGCATATCGATGACTCCCGTGCACACCCCGAAACGCAGATAGCTCAGCAAATCGAGCACCTCGTCCGCCTTGAGCTGGCGCGCGTGCGTCAACGTGCCCAGCGCACGGAAGACCTGATCCTCCACAACGAGCCGGCGCGAATCCAGCATCGATCGCCTCGCGCTGCGCTCGTACTCCACGATGTCCGGCAGGAACTGCCCCGCGAACGAGCCGAGGATGTCCTGCTCGCTCTTGCCGAGCGTCACCTGGTTCGAGAGCTGGTAGAAATCGCCAGCTACATCAGACCCCTCCCCGTAGAACCCCCGCACCGCGATGTTCATCGCCTTGGCGGCCTTGCGGACCTTCTCGATCTCTCCGCTCAGGCGCAGCCCCGGCAGGTGCAGCATCGCGCTCACGCGCAGCCCGGTACCCACATTCGTCGGGCACGCTGTCAGGTAGCCAAACCTCGGGGAATACGCGATATCCAGCTGCGCTTCGATGTGATCGTCCACACGCCCGATCTCTTCCAGTGCATTGTCCAACGCGATCCCCGGTTGCAGCACCTGGATACGCAGATGATCCTCTTCGTTCACCATGATCGACAGTGATTCATCGGACGACGACACCGCAACGCCCCGCGGCTGAGAACCCTTGGAATGCTGCTTGGAGATCAAGTGGCGCTCGACGAGCAGCCCACGCTCCAGTTTGGGCAGTTCGCACAGATCCACCCACTCCACCCCTCCACCTGATTCTCTACTTCCCGTTCCGATGTCACCACCAATCCCGTTCAGAACACCCCTCACAACTTCGATAATCTGCTCGCGTTCGTCCGCTCGCGCTTTATGCACGAACGGATACCCCGCAAGATTCCGCGCCAGACGCACACGCGAGGACACAACGACATCCTTTTCAGGACCGTCCGCCTCGAGCCATTGCGAGCACCCGTCGCGCACCATCGCCTACACCTCCCCTTCGCTCGCAGCGGTCCCGCGTCTGAGACCCGCGTCCTGCTCGGTCGTGATGATCTCGTCGCGGAGTGTCGCGGCACGCTCGTATTGCTCCGCTTCCACCGCGTCTGAGAGTTGACGGCGCAGCGCGGTCAGGCGCTGCTGACGATCAACCGAACTCCCCGCCCGAGACGGGATCTTGCCCACATGATGCGTCGCGCCGTCGTGCGCCCTCTGGAGCAGCGGCCCCAGTTGTTCCTCGAACGCCTCGTAGCAATTCGAACACCCCAGCAAACCGGTCTTGCGGAACTCGTCAAAGGTCGTCCCGCAGTCCGAGCACCCCTCCCGTTTGCCGGGCTTGCCTGCTGGCTGCTTCTGCCCCGCCGCCAGCACGATCTTCGATGTCAGGAACCCGCTCGCGCCTCCCCCCTCCGCCTCGAACCCCTCCTCCATCGCGTGCATCTCGCACAGATGCTTCTCGATCTTCTTCCCGCCTGCCAGCGTGATCTCATGCACAACCGCCTCGCTATCACAGAAATCGCACTTGCGCTTCATGCAGATAGTCTAGGTCCGACCCCCACCGACGCCCAACCCCCTTCCATTCATCCACCGACCGCCCGCCGCACCGCTGCAAGCTGGGCGATCAGCGCGGGGATGTCCGAGAGCCTGAGCATAGTGCTCGCGTCCGAAGCCGCCCGCTCCGGATCCGGGTGGCATTCCATGAACACCGCGTCTACACCCGCCGCGACAGCCGCCTTCGCCAGCATGGGCACCCGCTCTCGCCGTCCGCCCGTCGTCGAACTCGCGCCCGGCAGCTGCGCCGAGTGCGTCGCGTCGAAGCAGACCGCCGGCGAACCGCCCTCGATATCCAGCTCCATCATGTCCCCGAGGCCTATGAAATCGTTAACCAGGCGGTTGTACCCGAAGAATGTCCCCCGTTCGGTGAGCACGATCTGCCCGCAACCGGCGTCGCGCACCTTGACGATCGGGCCACGCATCTCGCTCGGCGAGAGGAACTGCCCCTTCTTGATGTTCACCGCTCTGCCGCGTTCCCCCGCTGCACGCCCGACAGCCTGCAACAGATCCGTCTGTCGGCACAAAAACGCCGGGATCTGCAGCAGATCGACAGCGTCCGCTACCGCGCTCGCCTGCCCCGCCTCGTGCACATCCGTCGTCACCGGGACACCGAGCTGCTCGCGGATCGAACGCAAATGACCAAGCCCCTCTTCTGCGCCCGGGCCACGCGGCGAGCCCAGACTCGTCCGATTCGCTTTATCAAAGCTCGCCTTGAAAACATACGCCAACCCATGAGATGCGCAGGCATCGCGCACGACGCGCCCGATCTCGATGCACATTTCAAGGGACTCGATGACGCAAGGCCCGGCGATGATGACGAGGGAATCCCCGCCAAACCGCACTTTTTCTCCAGGCCCTGATAACTCGCAGACTGCTCGATTCACAGGTATCGGATCCTCTCGGAATCCCCTTCCCGGACGGGGGGGATCACTATTGGACGAATCTTCGGGGTCACTAACCGAACCAGATCGTACACCCGCCAGGGTCAAGCCGCGCCAGCCCCACCTCTGCCTTGACACCTATGATTTCAATAGCCACCGGGACGATATTCGCACTGGTCTCGTCCATGTGGTTCGGCGACGAGATCTGTGATGTGTGTCGTCCGAGCCGGGGAGTATGTGATTATGGCCTCGATGCCCCGCGAACCCGAAGCGTTTGCCGAACAGGTTGTCTGTCTGCTCAAGCGCCTCAAGCCCGAGTTGGATGTCTCGCTTGCAGGACCGAGCGAACTCATCGTCAACGGGCGTCGTCTCGACCTCGACAACCTCTACCGACTCGTCTCGACCGACGAGCCCCGGGGCGTCGAGATCGTCGAGCAATACCTCGACCATCTATTCGATGACGACTCCCTCGCCGCCGCCGCGATGCCCTGGCAGGTCGCCCGCAACAAAATCATGCCGCGGATCCAGCCCGTCTCGATCTTCGAGCACCTCTCGCGGGAGATGGTCGCGCATGTCCCGTACGTGAACGAAACCATCGTCGTCTTCGTGATCGACATGCCGCAGATGACCGTATCCGTCACCACCGAGCAGATGCTCAAGTGGGGGATGAACGCCGAAGAGCTCGACGAAATCGCCCGCGAAAACCTCCGTGCATTCACCCCCGAGTTCGAGTTCCGTTCGATCGATACCGACGAGGGCGGGCACGCCATTATCCTCGCCCAGCAGGACGGGTACGACGCCTCACGGCTCCTCCTCGACGAATTCTTCCTCCAGGTTGCCCCGGAGATGGACGGCGATTTCTACGCCGCCTGCCCCTCACGCGACATGCTCCTCGCCCTGTCGTGCGACCCCGAACAATTTGTTTCCCGTGTGCGTTCACGCATCGACGAGGATTTTCTCCGTCTGCCCTACCCCATCACCAACAAACTGTTCTATGTGACCCGCGACGGTATCGCCGGCACCGCGACCGAAGCGGCATAAGCCGGTTTGTTCTCTCCTTTGTTCTTCGTAGATGGGACCCTCTCCCCGGAGGGGAGGGCATTCACGAGTTGGACAAGCGTGGAGCTATACTCGCCCGCATGACCGTCCTGCTCATCGACAACTACGACTCGTTCACATTTAACCTCGTCCAGCGGTTCGGCGAACTGGACCCGTTGCTCGGTCTGCGCGTGGTCCGCAACGACAAGATCACCGTGGACGAAGCACGCAAACTGGATCCATCGCACATCGTTATCTCCCCCGGACCCTGTACACCAAACGAGGCGGGCGTATCCCCAGAGTTCGTCACCGCGTTCGCAGGAAAAACCCCCATGCTGGGCGTCTGCCTCGGGCACCAGTGCATGGGCGCGGTGCACGGCATGCGCGTCGTCCGCCACAACAAAATCATGCACGGCAAGACCTCGCCGATTCATCACGACAACACGGGCATCTTCGCGGGCGTGCCCAACCCGATGACCGCGACGCGTTACCACTCGCTGGTAGTACTGACAGACGGGGATACACCACACGGCTGGACCATCTCCGCATGGACCGACGACACCATGCCCGACGGCTCGACCCAGCGCGTCATCATGGGGCTGCGCCGCGATAGCGCACCGGGTGATGCGCCGATGGAGGGCGTGCAGTTCCACCCCGAATCCTTCCTCACCACGCACGGCCCGATGCTACTTGCAAACTTCCTGGGCTTGCCCGCGCCCCCGCTCCCCGCACAACAATCTGCATAAACCAACCCCCGCCCGCCCGATGTACCCTGTGCGCATCTGACACGGAGCCTCTACGCAATGAACGACGCCGCAACCATCGACACCCACACCACACTCACCCTCGTCGAGCAGAGCGACGGCTTTGTCGTCCTCGCGATCGAGGGCACCGAATACCAGCTCAAACTCAAAAGCTACAAACCCATCGCCACCGAACCCGGAAAACGCGTCCGCGGGACCATCCACGCAGACGCCCGCAGGCTCGACACCTGCGACACCGGCGGGCGCTTCATCGAGCCTGTCTACGGCCCCCCCTTCCGCATGCAGGGGGATGTCATCGCGGTGGACAAAGCCGCACAGACGGTAACGATCAACTGCTGCGTGCCAACTGTACTGCGCGTGGGCAAGGGGCAGAGCGCCGCGGATTTCGAGCCGGGCGACTTCATCACCACGGGCATCATGCCCGGCGCGAGCTTCGCTACCGCGGGGTAGTTGAGTCAACCCTATTCAGTGTTATGCGCCAGATGCGTCTGCTGCCCACACCGCCTCGCAGAACGCCTTGATCTTCGCGGGGTTCTTCACACCCTTCGACGATTCCACTCCCGAAGACACATCCACCGCGTACGGCTGCACGATCCGGATCGCCTCGGCGACGTTATCCGGCGTCAGCCCGCCCGCAAGGATCAGCGGGTGTGTGCACTGCTCTTTCACAGCGGCGAGCGCGTCCCAATCAAGGGCCTTGCCCTCGCCCCCCGCTGAGCCGTCCACAAGAATCGCGTCTACCTCGTTCAAGCCGTTCCACCTGCGAAAATCTTCCTCGATAGTGTCCGGATCAAAGCGCACCGCTTTGATCACGAATGGCCCGCACTCCTTCACCACCGGCACACTCTCTTTGCCGTGGAGTTGCCCATAATCGAACGGACAGGCTTCCTTCATGTCGTAGAACGCGTCGGGTTTCGCATCGACAAACAGCCCCACCTTCGTAATAAACGGCGGCAAACACGACGCGATGTCCCATGCGCGATCCGGCTCGATATAACGCGGCGAGAACTTTGCGAACACAAACCCCACAGCGTCCGCGCCCGCTTCAACCGCGCACATCGCGCCGAGTTCATCGGTGATCCCACAAATCTTGATCTTGGTTCTAGGCATGAGTGGGATCCTACCGCACTTGCGATTGCGCGAACTTCAACCACGACGCCCCATAAATCCCTTGACCTGAGTCCGTAGTCCGCTATGCTGCATTTGTCATAGGTGCCCTCCGTCGTTCGGAGGGTGAAAAGGGAAGTGTGGTTCAAAGCCACCGCGGACGCGCCGCCGTATCGGGTGTGAAGCCGCTCCTCGAAAGCCACTGCCTGCTCAGCAAGTGAGCCGGTGGGAAGGCCGGAGCAGCAAAACCCGGAGCCGGAAGACCTGCCTCTGACAGCACGTTGGCCCCCCTCGCGGTTTAGGGGTCGGCACGAGCGCAGGATTCTCCCATCTGCGCAATCGGTCGACCCACGGAAAAACTGTGAGGGATCTGTTCCCGGGAGTCGCTCTGCGCGAAACAGAGCGGAGGAGAGGAAGAAGACATGTTGGAGAGTTCCGTTCTCGCGCGCTGTTGCTGCGCGCAGGCGATCGTTATGGCTATTGGATTCACACAATCACACGCGGGCACCCCGGACCCATGGGCAGATACCGTCACCGATTACAACCTCGGTTCGGGCGGCAGTGCCGATTACACAGACGCGAACAGCGCGCTGGGTGAGCCATCACGGTTCACCGGCGACAACGCCCCCTTCCCAGGATTCGACAGCGCGGTCACCCCATTCAATCCCGCGTTCAATATCGACCAGATCGTCTCGCTCGGCGAAGGCGGTTTCATCACCCTCGAGTTCAACGAGCCCGTCACCAACGACCCCGCCAACCCGTTCGGCATCGACATGCTCGTCTTCGGCAACGCCGGCTTCATCGACGCCGTCTTCCCCAATGGCAACGTCTCGCCCGGCGCCGCGATGTTCGGTGTGGGGGGCGGCACGATCGAGGTCTCGGAGAACGGCATCGATTTCTTCTTGGTATCCGCGCTCGCCGACGGGCTGCTCCCGACACTCGGGTACACCGACCTGGCATCACCCTACGAACCATCGCCCGGCGCGTTGCTGACCGACTTCACCAGACCCGTCGATCCATCATTCGATCCGGGCGGGCTCGGGTACGCGGCGCTCGTCGCGGGGTACAACGGCTCGGGCGGCGGCGCGGGGATAGATCTATCAACAGTCGGGTTGAGCATCGCTCGCTTCGTGCGCATCACCAACCCGATCGGCTCGGGAACAACTGTGGAATTAGACGGCGTGTCCGATGTCGCCGTACCGGCTCCCGGGAGTGCATTCGTATTTGTAATGGGCGGCTGGGGTGTGGTGCGCCGTGCTCGGAGGAGGGGCGCGGCGTAATTTATTTGTGTTGGTGGGGGGTTGGTGGGGGGGCTTGGTGGGTTGGCGTTGGGGAGGAGAGAGAGCCGGGGGAGCGCCCCCACCAGAGGGAGGGGGGAGAGAGTAACGGCTGCCTCGGCGTGATGCCGGGGCAGTCGATTTGTGAGTCAGATGTTGTTCATGTTGTGCCTGATCTGTTCGGTGACGCACGCGGGTGATCCGTGGTCGCACCTCGGTAGCAACGCTGCGCGCTCCGCCGTAGTCGATGCCGACCCCGTCGCGATCGACCAGAGCGCGTGGGTACTCGATACGCAGTTCGCAGGACAGAGCGTCACGTTCGTCGGACAGAGCGGTGTCGTGACATGGGACAACTACATCTACGCCCAGGGCGAAATCGCCGGGTGTGCCCACCTGATCTGCGCGAGCAGGGCGGACGGCTCGATCGTTTGGATCGCCCCCGTCCTCGCCCCCGTGCTCGATTCGTGGTCCACACCCGTGATCGATGAAACCAACCGCACGGTCGTCGTGACAACAGGGAACCAGTGTCTCGCTTTCCACGCGAAGTTCGGGTACCCGCGCTGGACCGCGATTCTCGATCTGAATATCGTCAACGCCTCGCCCCTCGTCACCGATGACATGGGCACCGCCGACCGCATGTTCATCACCGATTATGACGGCATTTTCCTCTTCGGCGGCGGGCACCTCTACTGCATCAACGTTGATCAATTCGATCCAGTGACGAATCCCTATCAACCCGGCGAGATCGTCTGGACAGTCAACATGGGCGCCGCCACCTCCGGCAACTCACCCGCCTACGACTCGGGCGCGATCTACGTCGCGGACCTCGGCTCACAGAACAACAACTGGACCGGGCGCATCAGCGCCTTCGATGCCGCGGCGATCTCACCACCCGCGCCCCTCTGGCAAACATCCAACCCCGTCGCACTGGGCTTCTTCGGCGGCGTGACAATCACAAACGGGTACGTCTACGCCGGATCGTACGCATTCACCGGCGCACAGCAATCCGCAAACCTCCTCAAACTCGATGCCCTCACCGGCGCAGTCGAATGGTCCACCCCCTGCAACCGCACATCCACCATCCCCGTCGTCCTCGACGACGGACGCATCGCCGTCTCCGCGGGGTTGCTCGGGTTCGGGAGCCTGCCCTCCATCCAACTGTTCTCGGATCTCGGCACCTCCGCGGTATTGAACTGGGATTCAGCGATCGACTCGTGGGTTGATACGAACACCAACGGGCAATTCGATCCCGGCGAGTTCATCTCGACAGGCGGATGGACGACGCAAGCCATTCTCTTTAACGCACCAACAGCAAACGTCCTGATGGTCGGCGGATCGGAAAACCCCGGGCTGTTCGGTGCGCCCGAAACGCTCTTCGTGCTGGACCTCGATGCCCCGCCATCGTCGCCCGGATTCATTCTCGAGACGTACACAGGCGCCGGCTCTTCCCCTGCCTACGACACCGGAAATCTGTTCACGATCGGACAGAACGGGCTCGTTTGCTTCGGGCCCGTTACCCCCCCGCCGCTCTCAGATATGGACCGCGATCTGCTCACAACCCCCGAAGACCTCTACCTCTGGGGCGAGGGCGTCGGCCCGCGCGATGTCAACCAGAACCAGATGATCGACAACGGGGACTTTTTCACGATCGAATCCGACTCACGTGCGAGCGAGGTCGCAGATACCGCTGGAACGGGTGGGGGGGCGTTGTGAAACGCACCCGAGGATTCACGCTCATCGAACTGCTCGTCGTAGTCGCGGTCATCGCAACCCTGTTGGGAGTGCTGCTGCCCGCGCTGGGCGGCGTGCGTCGCGCCGCTCGCGCAACAGTTTGCACCAACAACCTCCGCCAGCTCGTCACCGCCTGGCACCTGTACGCCCACTCGAACGACGACCTCGCCATGCCCCTCGCCTATACCTCCTTCGAGGATGTCCGCAACAACGACTCCATCTACTGGTGGGGCAGCGCGGGCAATATCTCGGGCGAGATCGACCACACCCGCGGCATGCTGGTGCCCTACTTCGACAACATGCCGAGCGATGGCTCTGCCTTCGAGTGCCCGGAGCAGCCATGGGGCACCTACCAGCCGCAGGGCAACATGAATCAGTTCACCTCCACCTACGGGTACAACGGCTACTACCTCTGCCCGCCCAAAACGCCGGGGTGGTCGTTCACAATTGGTGACCAGCGCTGGAAGCGCACCGCGATGATCAAACGCCCCAGCGAGTTATTCGTCTTCGCCGACACCCTCCTGCCGGGCAACCCACCGCGAAACAACGCCCTGCTCGACCCGCCCATGCTCTACCAGGGCAACGGTGACTGGACGCAAAACTATTCCCCCACCACCTGCTTCCGCCACTCCGGCGCAACCGCCGCCGCCCGAGCAGACGGCGCCGTCCGCCTCGAACACGCTCAAGCAGGATGGATCATCCACGAAAACCTGCTCATCGGCTCCGTCGGCACCACCAACAACCCGCACTACGTCCCCGACTTCTCGCGCTGGCGCTAGCTGCTACCCTCTGCGCCCCATGAGCAAACCAACCGACATGACCCTCCGCGAGTTCCAGGAACTCATCCGCACCCGCTTCTTCGAAACCGACGACGCCCGGGGCACACCCGGCACATTCATGTGGCTCATCGAAGAGGTCGGCGAACTCGCCACATCTCTCCACGAGTGCGCACCCGAAAAATCCCCAACGCCCGAGCAACTCCACAACCTCGAAGAAGAATTCGCCGATGTCCTCGCATGGCTCGCCACACTCGCCAACGTCAACGGCGTGGACCTCACCAAAGCCCTCTGGAAATACACCGAAGAAGGCAGAGTCGAAGGCGTCAAGGACTAACCCGCGTGACCAACCGGATCGACGACATCTTCGCAAAGCAACGCCAGAGTGATCGCAAGACACTCATGCCGTTTGTCGTGGGCGGCAGACCCGCGAGCGGCTCGCTGCACGGGCTCCTCTCCGCAGCGCATGGTGCGGGGGCGAGTATCGTTGAGATTGGTATCCCCTTTTCCGACCCCATCGCGGACGGCCCCGTCATCGCGGGCGCAATGCACGAAGCGCTCGAAGCGGGAGTTACCCCAGAGTCCGTGCTCGAAGAAGTTCGCCAGGCCCGCAAGGACACCGATCTGGACACCCTCGCCCTCGTCGCGATGGTCTCCATGTCCATCGTCTATCGATTCGGAGCGGAAGCATTCTGCAAGCGCTGCGCAGAGGCAGGATTCGACGGGCTCATCGTGCCCGACGTCCCGCTCGAAGAAGCCGACCAGATCACGCCCCACGCCATCACCGCCGGGCTCACCACCACCTTCCTGATCGCGCCCTCCACACCGCTCGACAGAGCAAAACATATCGCCGAACGCTGCACCGGCTTCGTCTACATGCTCGCTCGATCGGGCATCACGGGCGAGCAGGGCGGCGGCCCGAGCGAGCAACTCGCAAACCGCATCGCGGGGCTCCGGGAGTCCACCTCCCTGCCGATCGCCGTGGGTTTCGGGATCGCCTCGGGCGAGGGAGTGCGTCAGGTCGTCCACAACGCCGGAGCAGACGCCGCAATCGTCGGTTCCGCCCTCGTCAGACGCCTCGAAGATGCGCCCCCGGGCGATGCCGCCAATCAAGCCGTGGGAGAGTTCGTCTCCTCGCTGGCTTCGGGGCTCTGAACAGCCGATAAACCTTCTACGAAATGCCAGAAATTCCTTCCCAGAGCGCAGACGGTTCCACACCGCCTTGCTCTAATGCATCACCTTTGGGAGACAGCGCGAGGCAATCCGTCGAACGCTGCAGAGTGACACCGAAAACGCTCAACCTGAGGGATCCCAAATGAGCGAAGGCACGAGCAGGCAAGACGCACTCCGAGCGATCGCGGGGTGGTACGAAAAGACCCCCGCCAGAGCGGGTGTCGCACTGACCAACGGGTACGCAGGCCCGGGCGATTCCTACGCCGGCCCGTGGCACCGTGTCTTCGGCAAAGACGTCTTCTCCCAGCGCGTCATGCGCGAGCGCCTTCCGAAAGACGTCTTCAAATCATTCGTCAACACCATCTCGCAGGGCAAGCCCCTCGACGAGCGTATCGCCGACACCATCGCCAACGCGATGAAAGACTGGGCCATCGAAAACGGCGCCACCCACTACACCCACTGGTTCCACCCCCTCACCGGCTCCACCGCCGAGAAGCACGACTCCTTCCTTATCCCGGACGGGCAAGGCGGCGCAGTTTCCGAGTTCACCGGTGCCAAGCTCGTGCAGGGCGAGCCCGACGCCTCCTCCTTCCCCTCGGGTGGCGTCCGCGCAACCTTCGAGGCACGCGGCTACACCGCATGGGACGCAACCTCTCCAGTCTTCCTCTCCCGCGGACAAAACGCCGTCACCCTCTGCATTCCCACCGCCTTCGTCTCCTTCGGCGGCGAAGCGCTCGACAAGAAAACACCCCTCCTCCGCTCGATGGACGCCGTCTCCGACGCCGCCCGCCGCATCCTCAAAATCTTCGGCACAGACACCGGCGTCTCGCGCGTCGTCTCTACCTGCGGCGCCGAACAGGAATACTTCCTCATCGACCGCCGCTTCTACGTCAACCGCCCCGATCTGCTCATGTGCAAACGCACACTCTTCGGCGCCCCCTCGCCAAAAGATCAGCAGCTCGACGACCACTACTTCGGCGCCATCCCCGAACGTGTCCATATGTACATGGCCGCCTGCGAGGAAGTCCTCTATGCGCTAGGTGTCCCCGTCGCCACGCGCCACAACGAGGTCTCCCCCGGACAGTTCGAGATCGCCCCCGTATTCGAGAACGCGAACGTCGCAACCGACCACCAGCAGCTCACCATGCAGGTCCTCCGCACCGTCGCCCCGCGATTCGGCATGCAGTGCATCCTGCATGAAAAACCATTCGCTGGCGTCAACGGGTCGGGCAAGCACGTCAACTGGGCGCTCGCGACCGACACGGGCGTCAACCTCCTCGACCCTCGCGACGAAGCGCATACAAATATGCAATTCCTCGTCTTCCTCTGCGCTGTTATCCAGGCGGTCGATACACACGCCCCGCTGCTCCGCGCAACCGTCGGCAGCGCGGGCAACGATCACCGCCTCGGTGCGAACGAAGCACCCCCCGCCATCATCTCAATCTTCCTCGGCGACATGCTCCAGGACATCATCGATCAGCTCGAAAAAGGCACGCCCACCTCAACCAAAAAGAACGCCAACCTCGACCTCGGCGCAACCGCGCTCCCCCAGATCCCCCGCGACTCGGGCGACCGCAACCGCACCTCCCCCTTCGCATTCACCGGCAACCGCTTCGAGTTCCGCGCCGTCGGCTCCTCGGGTTCCGTCGCATGGCCCCTCACCGCCCTCAACACAATCATGGCCGAGTCCCTCCACGCCATCGCCGACGAGATCGAATCCGCCGCCGGCAAAAACCCCACACCGGCCAAGCTCACCGCCACGTGCAAAAGCGTCCTCAAGAGCGTCATCAAGAAACACAAACGTGTCCTCTTTTCGGGTGACAACTACGCCTCCAACTGGCACGACGAAGCCGAAAAACGCGGGCTCCCTAACCTCCGCTCCACCCCCGATACACTGCCCGTATTCACAAGCAAGCAGACGCAAGCCGCCTTCAAAAACACCAAGGTGCTCTCCAAACGAGAACTCGAATCACGCCACGCGGCCTACTCAGAAAAATACGCCAACGAAACCTCCATCGAAGCCCGCACCATGCTCTCCATGGCCCGCACCCTGATCCTCCCCGCCGTCCTCCGCCAGCAGGCAGAACTCGCCGAGACCGTCGCCGCCACCGAAGCCGCTGGCGTGAACACACAGGACACACGCGACGCGCTGGATATATATGTCAACCAAGTCACCCAGACACGTATGGCTATAGATGCACTCGAATCAGCACTCGCCGGGACCCAAGACTTCGACCACCACAAGCTACCAACCGCCCTCCGCGACCAGGTCATCCCGCGGATGGACGAACTCCGCAAGTGTGCAGACGAACTCGAACGCCACACGGCCGACGACATCTGGCCCCTGCCCTCATACGCAGAGATGCTCTTCGTCCGCTGATCGACGCGCGCCGTCCCGCTATCCTTACACCCTCGGCCCCGTAGCTCAGCGGTTAGAGCACGCGACTCATAATCGCTCGGTCCCCGGTTCGAATCCGGGCGGGGCTATTTACGCACGAAGGCGCACTGCGCTGCGCAGACGCGCCTAACTTCGCATCCGAACAGGCTTTGCCCGCGTTGCCGGCGATCCGCAGTCCACCAGAGTCAGACGCACCTGTATGCACCCCGATGAGTGGTACAGCGCTGCTGTTGCTGACGTGCGCGCTGCGCGCCGAATCATCGGTCCCCGTAGCCAGCGCCACCGCTTGCTCATCGCTCGCAACCTCGCCGGGGAGCGCTTCGAGCGCGCCTTCGAGGTCTGAGAGCCCGAGCTTGGTGTAGACGTTGAGTGTGAGCTTGGGGTCGGAATGCCGTGCGAGCATCTGAGCAACCTTCGTGCTTGCGCCGCCTTTCACCAGCAGCGTGATGTAGGTCGTGCGGAGGGCGTGGAAGTCCGCGACCCGCCCGCTGGGATCTGTAATCGCGAGGAAGTCCGTAGAGCGCCGCTGACGCCGTTCTCGCGCCTCGGTGCAATCGCGTATCCATCGAGCCCGAGCACGCCTCAGATCAAGCCTGAGCGCCTCTGCCGTCCTGCCTGGTACACGGAGCGCGCAGGCTGCGGGGGGCTTCCCCGCGAGATACTTGCGCAGGATGTCCGCGAGGTCGCGCCGGATCGGTTGTCGCTCGGCTAGTCGGCGCTTGGAATCCGTTGCGGCGAGCAATACCGCAGGCGCGTCTCGGTCAAGATCGAAGTCCCGCACTCGCAGCGCCCTGAGTTCGCTCGCCCGGAACCCCGTTCCCAGCGCCACGCGGTAGAGCGTCGCACGGTCAGCACCGGCGACACCTCCAAAAGCTGACGCATCCTCTGTGTAGGTGAGCAACCAAGTGATTTCTGCTGGCTGTAGCGCTCGACGCTCCCGCCGTTTTTCGGCCTCTCGCACCGCCGGCAATCTCGATAACACGTCCGAACGGATCAGATCGGAATGGTGAGCCCACCGAGTAAACCCACGGAGCGCAGTCCGGGTGTAGTTCAGTGTCCTGGGGGCGAAGCCCTTGCTACGCAAGATCCGAAGCGCGTCCTGAGCCCGCTCGACCGTTAATTCTCTGAGTCGCTCGACTTGGGCCAGATTCAGTGCTCGCGCTACAGCACTATGCATTTTGGCACAGTGATCGGGCGTGCTCCCCTTCGATTCTAGGTGGCGACGCCAAGCGTCTGAATGCTCACCGATCGGACGCGCGTCTGCATTGCGGTATCGCTCGGCTGCGGGATCGATCAGACCCTCGCGGCGGAGTGCTTCCGTGGCGACCCACGCATCGAGAATGCGCCGGGAGGTAGCCTTGCAGGTGGCTCCTGTGCTGCGCGTCTTGCGCGAACCGTCAGCTTGAAAGTATGAGCCGACCCATACACGCGAGCCCTTCCGCTGATACAGGCTGCCGGCTCCATTCGAACGCTTTGTGCGATTGCTCATTTCGTGTACCTCGATTCTGATTGTCGCATGGATTCATCGGGGGGGCATGTCCCTTTCCGCTGGGTCATGGGACGTGCTATGGCTACACTTTCGCTGCTGGCTGGGTCAAAAAGCGCCAAAGCGTAGCCGTTGCAGTGTTGCGCGCATTTCATCGGAGCTTGCATTCCAGCGTCCTCCCTCCCGGTACTGGCACCCACTCAGCCAGTCCGCGATCCACCAACCGATCTAGCGCGCCCTTCGCTCTCTCGGTATCGCCCCGGTATGGCCTCGGGCCTTGAGTCAGTTCCCGAACGGTCACTGCGCCACTTTTACCCGTGATCCACTCGGCCAAGCGCGAATCCTCGCGCTCCGCCTCCGATTGCCCGAGGTATGCGTAGATTCGATCAGCTTCCTGAGCGAACCACCGAACCAGCCGGATCCCGGCGTTGACGCTCTCGGCGTCGATCACGTCTGGATTTTCGATAGAGGGATCACCAGCGGCGACGCGCGCACAGTGAATCACCAGAGCGAAGCGAACGCTATACCCCTCCAGCTTCGACCACGCCGCCGCTTCCGAACCCACTCGCTCCATTTGGCCATGCCCGTGCTCGTTGACAAAACTGGTGAATATGGATTTGGCATCTGGGGTGAGCGGAAATAGACGCGGTTGAATATCACCTTCCGCATCGGTAGCCAACTCCATCGCGTAAAGTCGATCGAACACACTCTCCACCATCGCTTCCACGCTCTCTGATACGTCTGCTTCGATCCATCGCCTTGGTTTGCGTGGAGGCATGGCGAATAGAAACCTCGCTGCAAGCCCGTTGTCTTGGTGCTCTTGCGTCAGGACTCTGCGCAACATCTCGGGCTGAATCCCGCCGGCGATGCTCACGGTTGCTCTCGGAACATACTCGGTGTCGCTCGTCTTACGATCCACAATGAGTGATCGCCCACCGAACACCTCCTGCCATTTGGCAACATCTTCCGCGCCTTTTCCAGTGGTGTACCTACCGAAATCGAACCAGCCGGATAGCTCGTCACGCGCCACGAGTAGACCGCGAGGATTCTCCCTGAGCCGTACTACGATCGCCTCGGTCGTCGCATCATCTGTCCAAGTGCGCGGGCACACAGGTCGCTCAGGTGCCGTAGGTGGATCACTGATTCCCCCTTTGCGAGTGCCCTGCTTCCATGTCGCAAGTTCTACTTCGTAACGGGCATGATCGGACTCCCACTCCTGAATTGCCCGCTTATGTTCCTTCATCGTATGATGCTGGCGTTTCCGTACGAACCGCATCGCCAACTCCAATGCCGGGCTTTTCATAGTGCCGCTCTCGCCCACTATTGCGGTCCAGACGATCGCGGGCTCTGACCATATTCGTCTGATCTTGACTCTACAGGTGTTCCCGATCGCGCCGGCCAGCGACGAAAGCAACGGGAGCGCGATGTAGGATTCATCGCAACCGATCGCACGCGCCGCCTCAATAACGTACCGGCGGTTAGGCTCGGGGATCGCATCGACGGGGAACGGTTTGAATCGGAGAGGATCACCCGTCGGTTTGCGCTCGTCCGGTGGAGTAGATTCTGCCAGCGCTTCGATCCCATCACGGACAGCTACGGTGTCCCCGCCCTCTATGTCGAGTACATCGGCAGCGTCCCCGCCCACGGGCAGCGTCGGCCATCGCTCAACCAACCGAACAATACGGACCGATCTAGCGCCGGCTTTGTGTACTAGGTCTGCCACAACCTCGGCGTAATGCTCGCCGGCCTCGTCGTGGTCTGACAGGATCACCACATCATGCCCCGCGAGGGAGGACCAGTCCGCGTACTTTGCAGAATTGGACCCATGAGGGCTGGTGGTGGCGATCAGTCCACATGAGCGGAGCGCATCCGCCGCCTTCTCACCCTCTGCGACGTACACACGCGATCCCTCGGGGGCTTTGCACAGATCATCCAGCCGGTAGAGCGGACGCGGCGCGGGCATCCCGCCAATGGACCACGAGCCCCCATCGCATCGGAGCGGTTTGTAGTCCTTGCCAGACTCACCATCGAGGCGAACCGTTGCCCCGCGTGGGTCGCCTTGCTCATCGACATACTGCCACGCCTGCGCGCTTTCCCCCTTCCAGGATTCCAAGTGCGTCACCGCAGCTTCGAGCGTGGGGAATGTAGGACGCTTACTCAATCTGTTTGCAACGGCAACACTTTGCGGCTTCTCGGTGCCGTTAGGCCCGGAAGTGTTGCCGCGCCCTCTGCGTTTCGCCGTCGTGAGCGGTTGCGCCGCTACGTCATCAGGAGGCATGAGGTCGCGCTTCTCTAGCCCACACGCAGCGATGACTTCTGATATTGAACATCCTGCATGACAATGCACGAGAGCTCTGCCACCATCACCAACCCCAATGCTGAGGCTGGGTGTCTGATCGTCGTGGGCAGGGCACTTGGCTATCCAGCCTGATGCAACCTTTTTTGGAGTAGAACCGACATGCTCCAACGCCTCGAAAACATTGTCAATCGGAGCAGAATGACTCACTTTAGTGAGCCCTCCCCAATGGTGTTCCGGCCAACCCATTCCCTCAACGCGCTGATGGGATATAGCACTCGCCGTCCTGCTCGGACATGCGAGATTTGTTTCGTTTGTGTCATGGACCACAGCATTCGCTCGGAGATACCGAGTATTCGTGCGGCCTTATGTCGGCTGACGCATAACGGCTGTGACTCCTGGCTTTCCTCTGGTGCAACCGGGATGCTCATTTCCTGATCACCCTTGAGCTTTCCAGCCTCTTTGTATTCCTGATGAGTACTTGCTGACATGTTGTTCCCTTCGTGCCAAGTTGCCTGTTCCATGCACGCATACCACCCGATGTGGATGCGCCATCGTTCCCGCCCTCCAAAGTCCTGTGGGGTAGCGAGATGGGTTGTAACTCTGTGTCTTCACAGTTGTATAGACGTAAAAAAAATGGCTGGAAGAACATGCATGCACTTGCGAAGTGGATCGACGTGCGATTCGAGCCGGATGGTCTTTGCATGGACCCGAACAAGACACTCTCCGACCAAATCAATGCCGGCCAATGGCACTACAGGATTCGCAGATGCCATCGGGCTTTTTGCATTTTCTGCACTTGGTATGGATGGGATATGTATGCGCTGACAAGAGAAATAAAATCTCTACGTTTTTCCCAGACTCAGCGCCGAAAACCAGTTGCGGATTGCTCTCAGGGCGAGGTCGAATACACTCACGCTCCCCGAGGGCACCACGCTCCCCGAGGTTGCGGATTGCTCTCAGGGCGAGGTCGAATACACTAACGCGGCATTCATCGACGATCTACCGGGGTTGCGGATTGCTCTCAGGGCGAGGTCGAATACACTTAGAACCGCCCCCGCATCTGCAAAGCTTGTGTTGCGGATTGCTCTCAGGGCGAGGTCGAATACACTGCATGTGCTTCCGCATGAACGAAGCCTTGAGTTGCGGATTGCTCTCAGGGCGAGGTCGAATACACTATAGTAGTGGTTGCGCCCCTCGGGCACGCGTTGCGGATTGCTCTCAGGGCGAGGTCGAATACACTGTCTTCGAGTTGTTCCCGCTCCCCTTCGCTGTTGCGGATTGCTCTCAGGGCGAGGTCGAATACACTCCGACTCGTGCATTTCATACCCCCCATCCGGTTGCGGATTGCTCTCAGGGCGAGGTCGAATACACTCCACGGTATCGAGATCAGCCCCGCCTACTGGTTGCGGATTGCTCTCAGGGCGAGGTCGAATACACTACATTGATCTCGACGCCGACGATGTGAAGCGTTGCGGATTGCTCTCAGGGCGAGGTCGAATACACTCCCGGATAACTCACCCTGGCGTCAAGACGCGTTGCGGATTGCTCTCAGGGCGAGGTCGAATACACTATCGACGGTGTTGGTCGCGGTTACTCCTGCGTTGCGGATTGCTCTCAGGGCGAGGTCGAATACACTCGTCGCCGTAGTCGGTGGCCTTCGGTGCACGTTGCGGATTGCTCTCAGGGCGAGGTCGAATACACTTGCACGATAAGAGGACTCTTTGCCATTGCTGTTGCGGATTGCTCTCAGGGCGAGGTCGAATACACTCGCGAGATCAAGAACCGCCGCCCCGAGGCGTTGCGGATTGCTCTCAGGGCGAGGTCGAATACACTGCAAACCGCGTTATCAACATACCCCGTACCGTTGCGGATTGCTCTCAGGGCGAGGTCGAATACACTTCGGAGAAATAGGTATCCGCATCCGCAAGGTTGCGGATTGCTCTCAGGGCGAGGTCGAATACACTCGCCGAGTTCGCCGACGTTTCGGCGTCCACGTTGCGGATTGCTCTCAGGGCGAGGTCGAATACACTCCCG
The DNA here is from genome assembly GCA_029260435.1 of Phycisphaerales bacterium. Lineage (GTDB taxonomy): Bacteria > Planctomycetota > Phycisphaerae > Phycisphaerales > UBA1924 > OFTM74. Next base: position 20,791 of record JAJDDG010000020.1, read on the forward strand.
CTTCCTCATCAAGAATCAGGTTAGCGGTTGCGGATTGCTCTCAGGGCGAGGTCGAATACACTGATCGACCCATCGGTCGTCGCACGCTGTCTGTTGCGGATTGCTCTCAGGGCGAGGTCGAATACACTTTCGGGGGGCTCGGTGTTGCCCTAGTCCTTCGTTGCGGATTGCTCTCAGGGCGAGGTCGAATACACTCGACCGCCCAACGGGTCAGCGTCACGACGAGTTGCGGATTGCTCTCAGGGCGAGGTCGAATACACTGTTCTACTTTGCTGCGCCATAATAGGCTCCGTTGCGGATTGCTCTCAGGGCGAGGTCGAATACACTAGCACCGCCGATGAGTCTCGGCCCGACAGTGTTGCGGATTGCTCTCAGGGCGAGGTCGAATACACTTTCTCGATCGAGTCAACCGTCTTATTCTCAGTTGCGGATTGCTCTCAGGGCGAGGTCGAATACACTGGACGAGGATGAGTAACCCGAAGACGAACGGTTGCGGATTGCTCTCAGGGCGAGGTCGAATACACTAGTTGGTTTGGAGGCGTTGACCCGCGTGGTTGCGGATTGCTCTCAGGGCGAGGTCGAATACACTGCTTTGGTCATTGTCTTGGTTCCTTTGTGGGTTGCGGATTGCTCTCAGGGCGAGGTCGAATACACTGCGAAGGGGTATCGGACCGTCGTAGACGAGGGTTGCGGATTGCTCTCAGGGCGAGGTCGAATACACTGCGGCGGCGAGGCGAAGTCGCGGGCAACAGGTTGCGGATTGCTCTCAGGGCGAGGTCGAATACACTCGTCGGTGTATCGTTCACATTCGACGACGTGTTGCGGATTGCTCTCAGGGCGAGGTCGAATACACTACCCCGCACCTAACCCAAGCAATCGCCAGACTTTGCCGTTCGTCCAGCTAGAATAATTCCAGTTGGGCGGGCGGTGATTCGGGTGGCTGGCGCAATTTTCCGCAGAAAATGCGCATCCGCTCGAACTGTTTATCCGTGATTGTGATGATCCGGACCTCGCCATCGTTCGGCACCGCCTGTTCGATTCGCCCGATGTGCGCGGTCGCGTTCTCGCGGCTTGCACAGTGGCGGATGTACACAGAATACTGCATCTGCGCGAACCCGTCCTTGATCAGGGTTTTGCGGAACCGCGTGTAGGCTTTCCGCGCAGCCTTTGTATCCGTCGGCAGATCAAACATGGCGATAACCCACATGAATCTGTACCCGCTCAGGTGTGGCATCGCGGAGCATCCACAAGCATGGGGATCTCGATCGCAGGGGAACGATCGGCAAAGCACTTGGCGAGCGATGCCGCGTACAGCGGCAATGCTGCATCCAATGGCCCCGTGCGTACTTCTTCTGCGCTACCCATCTGAACGGTCTGGCTCAAGACGGCTAACAGTTCCGCTTTCGTCGGTTGATCGAGGGTTTTCTGCCCCATCTCATGGAGGCGCACGACGACCCGGTCAACGAGCGGGCGCAGGGGCTCGATGAGGTCGTCTGCAAGGCAGAATGAGTTCGACCGGTTGTGGTGATGAATCCCTATCGCGGGCAGAAGCCCGGCGCCCACGAGGGATCGCGCCACCGCTGCACGGAGGATCGCGTACCCGTAATCAAGAAAACTGTTCGGTGCCGACCGCTCGCCCGGTTGACGGCGAAATGGGGAGGGGGCCGAATCTTGGTTGCCCTGTGCAAACAAGGCAGGCCAGTATGCGCGGGCTGCCTGGGCTTCCAGGTTTTCGGGGTCACCCGAGCGGACGCGCCGGGCGAAGCTGTCGAGCCTGTTGCGAGCGGGGCTACCAACGATCAGATTCGAGGCTTGGGCTCGGATCTTCGCGCACACGATCGCGCTCCAGAGCTGCTTGATCAGCGGCTTGCGTTGTCGCGCTTCGATCTGGTCGTCGAGTCTCCAGATTTGCTCGTGATGCGTAGAGAGCGGGAGCATGATCGCCGCAGGGAGATGGCGACGATCGCACACGACCAGGGCGGCTCCGTGCTCGGCGAGTTCCCGGAGTGCGGAGTGTGTGTAAAGCGTGTCGGCGTTCATTCCGGAGCCGGTGCCGGGAGAAGTATCAACGACAATGATGCCGATGTCTTCGCAGGGGATGCGCCGGCGCAGGTTTTCGACGTTGGCGAGATGCAGGCGGTCTTCGTCGGCGTCATCATCCAGCCTCCCGATGATCAATTGACCATCACGGGCGGAAAGACGAGCGGGCTCACGGCTGATCTCGATCGTGCGACGGGCCATGTGACACGATATCGGACACCGAACACCATGTAATAAGCTCCGTGCGAGCGACCCCCGAAAGGGGTTGGAGCGAGACGAGGCGAATCAGTCGCCCGCCCACCGAATCCGCCCGACCGGGTCAACGGTGACCTTGCGAGCCTTGCGTTGTTGCATCGCCTTCGGCGACAGGTACAGATTCTCGGGTTTCAACTCGCCCGCTGTCCGAGCGTCGATGTGGAGTTTGTAGTACAAGTAACTGTTCCCTTGAGCCATCTTCCGAACCACGCAGAGCAGGCGTTTGCCATCCTCACCATCAATCTCGAATAGCTCGCCGATAGCGAGACTCATGACGAACCTGCCGTCTTCGGTTTCAGGGGTCTGATCCACCAACGGGAGCTTCTCTGTACGACCGCGTATCGTCGCTTCCCACATGGTGATGACATCAGCGTTCCAGACGATTCCCTTCTTCGTCTGCTGTTCGCGGTAGACGATGTGGTGGTTGTTGCCGGGCTGCACCCACTGGAATGCCCGACGCTCGCTGGCAGGCACGAGCGTCGTCTTGTTTTCCAGCATCCGAACTTTCCTGATCGGTACGCCGCTGGGCATCATCGGGGCATGCTCGCCCTTGAAGGCATCCTTCGGGTAAGCACCGGGGGCATACGCATCTACGCCCTGGCTTTGCAGGTGTGTAGCGAGAACTCTTTGCAAGGCAGGGTCGCGGACTTTCTCAAGATGCTTGGCGTTCTTGATCTCCTCGACTGGTTTACGCCGAGCAAACGTGCCCGCGTCTTCGGTCCACCCCGTTGCGTGTCTGCGATCGATCCCATTGCCCACAGAGCCGGGCTTCACCTCTGCGTCTTGCGGATCTTTCTGGGTCGGGCCGTAGAATGTTTCCTCGTGCAGAGCACCCGAGAGCCTCCGCAGCACGCGATGAGAGACGTTGATGCCAAGGATCGACCGCTCCGCTTGATCTCTGAGATCGGGCCAGGGCATTTCCAATTTGCCCCGATTGTTTGCCAGTGCGTGGAGACGCTTACGGTCTGTGAGTGCGATCGCCAGTGCATCGACGGCGTGGTGGCGATGGTCGGCTCTGGTCTTCTCGCCGTCATCAGAAAGAATGTTATTGAGTTTCCATCGCCGACGTAGTTCGGCTGTCATCGAGCCGCGTGGCATGACCATTTCAGCGCCGAGACGCCGAAGGTACTGAGAGACACACCGGCTGATGTACGCGGTATCCGTCAACTGGCGAGCGACGAAGTGATCCAACTCAACATCTTCTTGGACGAACCGCCGGTACTTCGGGTAGGGCAAGCGTTTGGCACGGAGGAGCACTTCGTCGTAGCGTCCCTTCTCGGATTCAAGCCACTCACGCGGTGTCTTGTTGCCCTTCTCTGCGTTTGCTTCCCGAAACGCAACGACCTTGTTCATCATCGAATCGTCGAGGCTGCGCCAGCGCGGCAGGATGTGATCGACATCGACGGCATCGGAAAGAAGCTGGGTCAAACTGATACATCTGCCGGTATAGATGCACTCACGCCTCTGTTCTTGCCATAACAGGTAGGCCTGAATCTTCGATCTTGTCGCTTTGTCGCCAGCCTCTTCGATCTCTGCCTTTGCGACTTCCCGTTCGCGCCGTCGCTTGGCATTATCGAAGCGGATTTCAGTGCGTTGGGCGAGCCCCTTTTTCGCTTCACGAGCCAGCTCGACTCTAATTGAATCAAACGGCGGTTTGCCATCGTCAAGACGCCCTTTGCAGTATGTGCGGATCACGCCATTGACGACCTTCCGCACCTCCACCAACGCTCTACGCACAATCGGATTTGGTAGGTCTGGAGAGTCGGAGAGGAAATCTTCGCGGTTCACCTCGCGCTCATCCGGGCGGAGGTAGCCAGCGGCATGCAGAGCGGAATCGGACGGGTCGTTACCCATCATAAAAAGCCCACGTTCCAGGTGCGGGAGCAACCTTCGGATCGCATGTTTCGAGAGGCTTGAATACCCGTCGGGAATATTCGCTCCGAGAGCTCGCTGGGCCTGCTCCGCGGTCAGCCCGCAGCGTGTTTGAAGCAACTCGAGCGCTCGCTCCTCAGAATCTTCGTCGATCAGGATGGCCACGATTCGGTCTCGGCTTCGTTCATCAAGATCCCAGTAGTCGTTGCCGAGAACTCCCTCGCTTTTCTTAGTTTGCTTTTTCGCCAAAGCACAGTCAGTCAGGTGTCCCTTGAGCTTGCTCCGCCCACCCCCATCATCGGCCTCGAAGTTAAACCGAACCACATCTGAAAACCCTAGCTTCTTGCGGAGTTGGTCGAAGGTGCGTTCCTTAGATTTTGATAACTCGGCTAGCACGATGGCGCGCTCATCCGGAGTCAAACGCCGTTCCTCGCCCGTCGACCGATCAATGATCTTGAGATTGTTGATCTCTTGAACGATCCGGAACCGCTGGGCGATGCGGTCGGCAACAGGGCAGCGCTTGAGTCGCGGTTCAAGATCGCATCTCCCAATGACGCTTTTTGGCCAGTACAGATCCCTCTGAAAGAAAATGATCCGTTCGACCTGGGCTTTGAACTCCTGCGTCAACACATCCGGGTGGTAGTTGGCTTGGGCTTTCCACAGCACATCGAACTCGTGCTCATACATATCGCGGCGCGTGTGTCGGTTGCGGATTCTCTCTGAGCTCCCATCAATCGGAGCGACATCGCCATCGCTCAACTTCGCCAGATATTCGCCGAGTGTGCGGCATTGAGTTTGCTCGATGCGGGCGGCAAGATCATTGATCTCGGCGAGCATCCCCTTTTCTTCCTTCGCTCTGGCCTTGTCCGTTTTTCGGTTTGACTTGAATCCCCGGCGCTGGTTCAGATGCAATAGAGTGCGCCCGAACTCATGGAGATCAAGCCGCTCATCAAGCCCTCGGCGACGTAACGGATACGGGTTCATGCCGATGAGATCATCGAGTGCTTCTGGAGAGGTGGGTAGCAGTCCCGTATTTACGAGAAGCTCTCTGAGCTGGTGCTTGCGCCGAGCGCGACGGGCGATCTGCCGACGCATACCCCGCTTCTCACGTCTCGTCTGTGTCTTTGACTGCTCACCTCCCTGCTGATCCCGATCGACGCCTTCCGGGAAGATCCGGCTCCCTGATGCGATGATCTTGCCGCTCTCGCCATGATCTTCGATGAGCGACCACCCGATTGAAGTTGTCCCAATATCAAGCCCAAGGATCAGCATCGGTTGCTCCTGCTTACAGTTGATCAACGGGGACAAGCACGGATGCCCAATATTTACTTGCAACCGTGCTCGGCGTCGGTATGCTGTGGGGAGTGTATTCGACCTTGCCCTGCGAGTCTTTTCGTAACAAGACGAAACATTCGCAGGCAACGCTCCACGGAGCGACCAGCCGACCGTTCCTTTGGGAGCCGTTCGGCTTTTTTATTGGCGACTTTGTTGGGTTGCTACCTCTCGGAAGACGATCTATCTGCTGACCGTGCTCGGCCACGAGTTCAGTGAAAATGCGAACATGGTGAGCAGCCACTATTTGGCCATGAGAGGGAAACTACCCCCCTGCGCTCCAAGATTCACTAGACCAGACAGCAACGTTCGTCATCATCCGTAATAAAACTCTTGCATCACCTGTTACCCGACTCAGTTTATGACCGTGAAAGGCAGTATTTCGTACCCACTCGCACATTCGACCTGAATGACCACCATCAAACAACAAGAAAGCGACGAGTGTGTTCGCCATGTACCTCTAATCGCACACAGACACACTCAACGAATTGCCGATCGCACGACGGCTATTGCAGCCGCCCGTATTGCAGGTGGAAGGGTCGGCCACGCCTCGATCATGGTGGCGAGGTCGGGGTCGGAAGGCGGATTCTGAGCCGCGTTGCTGACGCCAGCGCTGCGCGCAGCATCGGAGTGATCATAAGCCTCGTCTACTACCGAGGTTACAGAATCGAGCACGCGACTCATAATCGCTCGGTCCCCGGTTCGAATCCGGGCGGGGCTATTTCACCCGAGATCACGGGCAAGCATCCCCCAACCTGAACAGCACGAATGAGATGTCGTTCACATCGACTCCCCCATCGCCGTTCGCGTCCCCATCAGAACCGGCGTCCCCCAACCGGAACAGCACATAGCTGATGTCATTGACATCGATCGTGCTATCCCCGTTCACATCCCCGTCACACGCGCCC
>JAJDDG010000021.1 GCA_029260435.1 Phycisphaerales bacterium
CGCCACCTCGTACTACATCTACGACCCGGACGGCAACCTGCCCGAGATGTGGATCCCCGACCCCCCCACCGACCCCCCCACATCCCCCACCGAACATGAGCAGAAACTGCACTCCGTCGATTAGCTTTGCTCACCCGCCGCCGAGATCAAGCTCAACACCAACCTCGAACGGTTCCTCAAACGCCTTGTGCCTGCGGAACACCGCCCGCACCGCGCCGAGCTCCCGCACCCGCGTCGGGCTGAGCGAGACAAACATCGACCGCTCCCCCGGGTTGAGCTTCATCTCTGCAAGCTCGAAGAACCCCGTCAGGTCCAGCGGGTGTGTCTGCCCCGCGCCCGTCTCCAGCACAATCTCGTCCGTCTGCGTATCGAATACGATCGGCACCGGGGATTCGTCCGACCAGATCAATGTGAGCCTCGGCGTCGGCGCGCCCTCGCGCGCCGCGAGCACTTCCAGAGAAAGATGCGCCAGGTCCGCATCGATATCTGCCTCTCCCGCCTCGTCGAACCGCTCCTCGGAGTCCGCCGTCCGGCGCAGCGCCTCGGACTCCTGCGCGTGCACCCCCTGCTCCGCCACGCCCTGAGCCGTATCCCCCGCGAACCGCAACGCAAACAGCGCGACCCCCATCGCAACCGCCATCACGACAACGACCAGCACGATAGCAATCGGCGAATCCTTCATACCCATTCTTCCGCCCACCGCCCCCGCGGTTTCACCCTGCGGCTTTCTGGCACGCCGCGACCACTCCAGACATCTTCACCAGCTCCCCCTTGCCCGGATCCGCCCGCAGCTTGAACTCCACCGAATCCTCCGCCAGCGCCCTATCGCCGATCGTCAGGCGGATAGGCACGCCGATCAGATCCGCGTCCTTGAACTTCACCCCCGCCCGCTCGTCGCGGTCATCAATCAGCACATCAAACCCCGCGTCCGCCAGCTCGCCCGCGAGATTGTCTGCAACACCTATCGCGTTCGCATCATCCGCTTTCATCACCGTGATGATCACATGGTACGGCGCCAGCGCCATCGGCCACACAATCCCGTTCTCGTCGTGCGACATCTCCACACACGCCGCGAGAGTCCGCGACACCCCGATCCCATAACACCCCATGACCACCGGGCGGCGCTCCTGCTTCTCGTCCATGATCGCAAAGTCCATCGCCCGCGAATACTTATCACCCAGCTTGAAGATATGCCCCACCTCGATCCCGCGGTGTGCCTCTAGAGTTGCGCCCGCGTCCCGCGGCGAGGGATCCCCCGCCTCCGCGTTGCGCACGTCGCCAACGCGAACGAAGCCAGACGCATCGGCAGATTCCGTAGCGGCATCACTCCCTAGGTCTCGTCCCCAGTTGAAGTGCTTGACGTGGTAGTCCTGCTCGTCGCCGCCCGTCACCCAGAACATGGGCTTGCCTGAGTTGTCGTCGAACCCAACAGCCGCGTCTCGATCTACAAGCAAGAAACAATGGTCTGTCTTCACAGGTGCGCGAGGCGACACGTATCCGATGCTGAACCCGGCAGCCTCAGCGCATTTACTCTCTGCGAGGACAACGTTGTGCCCGATGAGATCGCGCACCTTCCCCTCATTTACTTCGTGATCACCACGGACGACTGCAACGACCCAACGAAAATGGGGGTAGAGGCCCGAATCAGGTCCGTTGAGCATCTCTTCGACCTGCTGCTCGCGGCTGACACGAAGGGAAATCTTCCCGTCGCCCGCCACAAACTTCGTCTCAATCTTGGCAAACTCCTCCACCTCGAATACGACCGTCTTCAGCATGTGCCGCGGCTTCACCTTAAGAAACTTGCACACTTCCTCGATCCCAGGACACTCAGGAGTATGCACCTTATCGAGGTTGCCCGAAGGGCCACCGCCAAACCACCCCTTGCTCGGTGCGGCCCGCTCCCCGATCTCGCATTTCTCCACGTTCGCGGCATAACCAGTCGCCGGGCATGTCAGGATCGTGTCCTCGCCGCTCTCGCAGTTCACCATGAACTCGTGGCTCGCGCTCCCGCCGATCGGCCCCGCCTCCGCCTCAACAATCGAGAAATCCAGCCCGCACCGCGTGAAGATATTCTCGTACGCGCTGTACATCGCGTCGTACCCCTCGCCCAACCCGCCCGGCCCGTCCACATCCATGTGAAACGAATACGCGTCCTTCATGATGAACTCGCGGCACCGCAGCAACCCCGCCCGAGGGCGGAACTCGTCGCGGAACTTCGTCTGGATCTGGTACAGGTTGAGCGGCAGCTGCTTGTACGAATTGATCGTCCCCCGCGCCAGATCGGTGATCACCTCCTCGTGCGTCGGCCCCAGATACACATCCCGATTGTGCCGATCGGTGAAACTGAACAGCAGGTCCCCGTATTCGTCCGCGCGCCCAGTCAACTCCAGCAGATCCATCGGCGCGACCGCCGGCAGCAACAACTCGCTCGCGCCCGCCGCGTTCAATTCGTCGCGCACGATCCCCTCGATCTTCCGCAGCGTCCGCCACGCCAGAGGCAGGTAATCGTACACCCCCGCCGCCACGCGCCGTATAAAACCGCCCCGCGCCAAAAGAATATGCGAGGGCGCCTCGGCATCGCCCGGCGCCTGCTTGGAAGTGGGGATCAGCGTGCGGCTCCACCGCTGCACATCGCCCCGACACGTCGTCTGTATACAACTCGTAGACATAGGGGCGACAGTCTACCCACCCCCCCTCACCAAGACACCCCCCCACCCCCCACTCCCCGACCGTCAGTCGTCCCCGTCCTCGTCATGCTCATGCTCGTGCGAGCCCCCGTCCTCGCCGTCCGTGAATGCCCCCGCCGAGCCGCCGATCGTCGCGAGCGAGGCCCATGTCTTGAGCGCCTCGATCTGCGCATCCGTGAGCGCGGCATCCCGGTGCGTGATCAGATAGCTCTCAAGAGGCATCTCCCCCTCCGCGGCCTCCTCGGCGCACTCCTCGATGATGTGCATCCGATCGTCCGCGTCGTACGTGTCCCACTCAGAGAAATTGAAATGCTCCCGACCCTCGTGCACATGGTCCGCCACGAACCACGACATCGGCGCCACATACGAATACCAGGGCCACGCCGTCTCGTTCGAATGACAGTCATAGCACGAGCGGACGAGTATTTTTTTGATGTGGTCCGGCGCGGGCACGTCCATCGTCACAGGCGGATTGCTCCGATCCACCGGCACCACCTGGATCCCCACCACACCGAGCACCACCAACCCGAACCCGATCCCAACAATCTTTTTGAGCTTCATCGCGACGACTCCATGCCCACCCATTCGTATTCCGTTTCCATACCCTCCGGTTGCGGAGTCTACCGAGCCACTACTCGCCATGTTCACCACCGCGTTCGATGATCAGCACATCGACCCACTCGCCATTCGAGTAGTTGAAGCCGCTCACCTCTGCGAGCACACGCACCGCGTCTTCACCCCCAACCGATTCGATCTTCCTCTTATCGATCACCATCAGTCCGTCGCCGAACGCGCCGAGCCACGCCGCCGCACGCTTCCCGCCGACCCGTTGGATCCGCCCACCGGTTGAAAAGACCAACGAATCTTCCTGATACCCCACCGCCGCGAGAGTGCGTTGCCCTTCCGGATCAACCCGCTCGATCTCCTGCATCACCCGCGCCGTCACCCACGGCGTCCGCACACCCGGCAGCACAACCGCGAAGATCATGCTCGATGTGATCCCCATCGAAATAACCGCGCTCATCACACCGACGAGCACACGCGCTCGCATCACATGCACAACCGATACACCCAGCGCAACGAGTGCCACGCCGCCCATCGCGTACACCAACACCCGTTCACCATCGCTCCCCGCGAAGTCGAGCCATCGCATGCCCGCGATCGGCAGCGCAACCACCCCAATCCCCAACACAAACCAGATCAATACACCGAGTAACCCCACCCACCCTGTCGTTCGAACGACATACCGCACACCCAGCACCGCCAGCGCCGGGTACAGCGGCAGCACATAGTGCGGCAGCTTCGTGCTCACCGTCTCGAACACGATCCAACTCGGCACCACCCACGCAAGCAGGAACCGTGCCCGCGGATCAAGCCCACGCACACGCGCCATCACACGAGAAAATCTCCCGCCCACAAGCTCACTCGGCTTGCGCTCCTTGAACGCACCCACCACCGCATCCGCGATCACCAATGACATAGGCCACAGCATCAACGCCAGCAATACAAGGTGATACCCCGGCGGCCCCCAGTGCCCCTCCGCAGCGCTGCCCGATCTCCCGATCGTCTCATCGAACACGATCCGCAGGTACGCCCCCGCGCCGACCTCGCGCATCACCAGCGCAACCCACGCCCCAACAACCGCAAGAACAAGCAACACACCAAACATCGGCCGCGTCCGCCGGATCCACCGCCACCCGTCGCCCGTCGCGCTCAGCGCGATACACGCCAGCGCAACAACCATCGGCGTGATCGGCCCCTTCGTCATCACACCCAGCCCGATCCCAACCCACAGCGCAAACCAACCGCCCCACCCCGCGACCGGATCATTCCGATTCGACCAGACACTGTGCAAGCCGAGCATCGCCAGCGTCGTGCAGGCAAGAAGCATCTGATCCGCCCGCGCCTGGCGCGCATCCCACAGCACCATCGGGCAGGCAACGATGCACAACCCCGCGAGCGTCGCACCAAGCACATGCCCGCCCAGCACCCGCAGCGCGAGCATGTACGTCAGCAAACCAGCGATGATCGCGCTCACCACACTCGGCAGCCGGTACCACCCGATCCCGTTTGTCGGCAGTACACCCCATCGCTCTGTCTTCTCGTACAACCCCGTCGCCTGTCCCAGCGAGACAGAACCGGCCTGCAACCAATAAATCAGCGGCGGCTTGTTGAGCCGCGCCGTGTCCTGAATCCTCGGCACAATCCAGTCGCCCAGCTCGTCGCTCTGCACCATCTGGCTGCTCGCCTGCGCGAACCGGCTCTCGTCGCGGTCCACCGGCGGGATCGAGAACACGCCCGGCATAAGCAGCAACAACCCGGCGGCGACAACCGCCAGCCACCCGATCCACTCCGCTCTGTGTTGCCCGCGTGTATCCTGCACCCGTTCTTTATACCCCCCCACCCTTCCGGGCACACACGGGCGCGCCGCCGCTTGACTAAAGCAGACCAGAAAATACTTACCGGCAAGGGCCGATCGAATCGATGGGTGCTCATCGCGCTCGCCGGTATGGTGCTCGCGGCGGTCGCCGTGCCGTTCGACGGCGTGGTGCGCGACATCCAGCAGGGGCACGAACTGGGCGGGGATGTGCGCAGAGAGGTCGAGGTTTGGCAACAATTTGGTGGTGTTGGGTCGGCGGTCTTCGTTTTTCTCTTGATCTTCTTTGTGCAGCGGGAGCGCGTGCGGCGGATGCTGGACTGGGGTGCGGCGTTTTTGCTCACGATGGGTGTGGTGCAGGGGCTGAAGATGACAATCGGGCGGGTGCGACCCTCGTTCGGCGCACACACCGAGTGGCTCGGGCCGCTAGGCACATGGTCCGTGCACGAAGGGGAGGCGCCTATTCATGCGTGGGAGGTTAGTGCGGATGGTGCCGCGCGGGTGTGGTCGATGCCCTCTAGCCACTCCGCTGCGGGGGTGGTGCTGGCGGTGTTTCTCGCGGCGCTGTACCCGAAGCTCAAACCTCTGTGCGCACTGATGGTGTTTGTCGTGATGTTCGGGCGCATATGGACGGGCGCACATTGGTTGTCGGATGTGCTCGCCGGGGCGTCGATCGCGTTGTTGATCGCCACGCCTTGTGTGCACGGGTATTGGGGTGTGCGCACGATCGACTGGGTTTGGCGGCGGATGGTGGACCGGAATGCGCGCGCGATGTACCCGCAGATGAAAGAGCGCGAGCTCTAGGGCGCACGATTCCTGCGGTCGGCGCGGATCGGGTCGTTTTTGGTCAGTCTTTGTCGAGATCGAACGCGTCGTGGACGAGTTTGACCGCTTTTTTGCCGTCGTCCTGCGCGATAATGGCGCAGACCTTGATCTCGCTCGTGGTGATGTTTGCGATGTTGATCTGCGCGTCGGCGAGGGTGCGGAAGAGCAGCGCGGCGAGTGCGGCGTGCGAGCGGATCCCGACGCCGACGACGGAGACTTTCGCGAAGCCCGTGTCGATCCGTTCTGTGCCGCCGCCGATGTCGGCGAGGATTTTGGCGATGGCGGGTTTGATCTCGCTGAGGTCCGCCTGTTCGACGGTGAAGGAGATGGTGGCAAGTTTGTCGTTGCCCTCGGTCTGGATGATGTCGTCAACGAGGATGCCCGTTTCGGCGAGGGCCGCGAAGACGCGAGAGGCGACACCCGGCACGTCGGGGATGGATTGGAGAGAGACGCGCCCGAGGTTTTCCTTGAGGGCGACGCCGGCGACCTGGACCTCTTCCATTTGGTCATCCTTTTTGTCTGTAATGAGTGTGCCCTCGTCGGGGAGGTGGGCGTGGCGGACGTGGATGGGGACGTTGTATTTCGCGCCGAACTGCACGGCGCGCGGGTGGAGGACGCCCGCGCCGAGTGCGGCGAGTTCGAGCATTTCTTCGTATGTGATGCGGTCAAGCTTGCGCGCGGTTGGCACATCGCGCGGGTCGGCGGTGTAGACGCCGTCTACATCGGTGTAGATCTCGCAGGACTCGGCGGCGAGCGCGGCGGCGAGCGCGACGGCGGTGGTATCGGAGCCGCCCCGCCCGAGGGTGGTGATGTCACCGGTTGGGGAGATGCCCTGAAAGCCGGCGACGACGCAGATGCGCCCGGCGGCGAGGTGCTCGGTGAGGACGGCGGTGTCGATTGCGGTGATGCGGGCGCGGGTGAAATCGGCGTCTGTCTGGATGCCGACCTGGCGGGCGGCGAAAGAAACGGCGGGTGCGCCGAGCGCTTCGAGGACCATCGCCATGAGGGCGACGGTGACGCGCTCGCCGGTGGAGAGGAGTGCGTCCATCTCGCGCCTGGGCGGGTGGGCGTTTGCCTCGGCGGCCATCTTGACGAGGAGGTCGGTGGACTTGCCCATCGCGCTGGTGACAACGATGACACCACCGGGTTTACCCTTTGATTCGAGGGATTTTCTGGTGGCGATGGCGCGTTGGGCGCAGGCGCGGATTTTGTCTACGTCTGCGACGGATGTGCCGCCGAACTTTTGGACGATGGTGCGCATAAGGGAGATGAGGGTAGCGGGACGGGAGGGGTTGTCCAGAGGAGGGGTGAGAGGGCGTTGATGATTCGCAATGTGGGGGAAGTGCAAGCTGAGCACTGGCGGACAAGCCGCCAGTGGCACCCGGCGTTTTTCTGAGGAAGGGAAGAGAAGACTTCATCCTTCGGATGAAGGGTGGGGTGGATCATGTTTCTGGTCGTGGTTCACGCCTACGGCGTGTACCACGGCACTCGATGGCGCGGTGTCGATGGGTGTCTGGCCGCACTCGGGGCAGGGAATGTTTTGGGGGAGGCCGGCGAGGTCGTAGGCGCAGTTGGGGCAGGGGTTGGAGGGGGGCGCGGGTTTGCGGCGTTCGATGATGGCCCAAGTGAGGAGGGAGCCGGAGGAACAGAGGTAAAAAAAGATTTCGACTGTCGATATTCCGAAATTACCAGGGATGATTAGAGGCCAGTCGAACAGGGCGTAGAAGCCCGACGAATAAAACATGGCGATCGGGAGCAGGTCTAGTACCAGGGCGGTGGCCCACGAGATCGCGACGATCTTCGAACGGGTGATATACACGGCGAAGCCCCCTGCGACGAGCACGCCGAGAGTTCCGAGCGACATGGTTAGGTATATGGAGGTGAAGCCTGAATAAATCGTGCTGTGGCCGAAGATGTGCACGATTATGTTGTTCAAGATCAGTGTGGGTGCAATCCAGAAAGCGCAGAGGCAGAACCATGCGAGCTGATTTTGGCGTTTAATGCGGAATGGTGCGATATTGAACGCGACGAGACCGACGCAGGCGGTGATGAGGTTGATGCCCATACCGAAGACGGTGGTACTGAACAACATCGTGTACGCGGTGGCGGACAGCATCGCGTCTGCGCCGAAGATGTAGATGATGAGTTTCTGTAGTTCGTAGCGCAGGTCGATGCCCATAAGTGTTGGGATGAGGAGTGCGAGGAAGATGGCGACGAGGATGTAGCCGGCGGGGCCGAAGCCGAGGAGGGGTTTGATGGCGCGCTGTCGCGGGTTCATGGGGGGGATTGTATTACCGTTTTCATGTGACGCCCCCCTACTCGCGCGTCACTTTGTTGTAAGGGAAGGTGAGAGAGGGTTTCATTCTTCGGATGAAGGGCCGGGTGGATCATATTTCTGGTCGTAGTTCACGCGCGGGGCGTGTAATACGGCACCCGTCGCCACGGTTGATTCAGCGAGCCGACCACTGGCGGACAAGCCGCCAGTGGCACCCGGTGTTTACCACGGCACCCGATGGCTCGGTGTCGGTGGGTGTATTGCCGCACTCGGGGCAGGGGGAGTTTTTGGGGAGGCCGGCGAGGTCGTATAGGCAGGAGCGGCAGAGGGATTCTGGGACGGGTTTGCGGCGTTCGATGATAGCCCAGATGAGAAGAGAGCTGGAGGTGAGGATGAAGAAGAGCAGCCAGAGGGGTGTGATTCTGAAGTGCTCGTACTGAAAGAATGTATGCCGGAACAGCGTGAACGCTGAGAGGTACTGCATCGGGGTCATTCTGATGATGTTCCAGACGATCATGAGCAGCAGTGCGGCTGACCAACTCGTAGTTACAATTTTGGAGCGGGAGATGCGTGCCGCATAGGCAGTACAGATGACCATTGTCAGCATGCCTGGCGCCGCCATTAACCATCCGAAGGTCATCAGATGCTTCGTCGAGTTCACATACATACGAGAAAACTGGTGCAGGGACGGGTCGTACAGAATGTGTGCTGCAAGAGACCAGAATGAGCAGGTCACGAACCAGATGATATGTGTTGATGGTTTGATCCGGTACGGCGCGATATGGAACGCGATCAAGCCTGCTGCCGCGGTCAAGAGACTCACCTTCGCCTGCACCATCGGGATCCAGACCCGACGCGCTGCGACCGCCAACCAGAAGATCGCGTCGTTGCCGAACAAGTACGCTGTGAGTTTATGGAATTGATATTGCAGATCCACACCCACGACGGTCGGGATGAGCAGCGCGAGGAAGATGATGAGGAGGACGTAGCCGGCGGGGCCGAAGCCGAGGAGGGGTTTGATGGCGCGCTGGCGGGGTTTCATGTGGGGAGTGTAAGGGGAATGCATTAGAGAGAATAAGACCCCCTCACCCGCGCCCGCCTGCGGCGGGCTTGCCCTCTCCCCCGAGGGGAGAGGGGGCAAGAAAAGAGCACGCCTTGTCCTGCGGATCAAGGCGTGGCACCTGGTTCAACTTGTCGTGGAGCACTGACCGGAAGACCGGTCAGTGGCACGGGGAAGATCAATCGTGGTTCACGCCATCCGCGTGTACCACGGCACCCGCTACTGGTTCGCTTCGAGCGCGTCGAAGAGGGGGGCGAGGTATTTTTCGTAGCGGCGCGGCATGATGGCCGATGGATGTGGCATGGCGGGCGACCGACAGTGCAGTGCGGGGCGGAGATGGGGGCGGGTGATCGCGCTGGTTGTTGTGGTGGGGGTGGTTTTACTGAGTGGGTACGCGTATGCGCAGCGGCACGTGACACGGGTTGATGTGCGGGCTGGGGAATCGGCGGTGGTGCAGATCGAGATCCCGATGCAGCGGTTCGCTCGGCGCAAGAGCTATGCGAAGGAGCGGGGGCTGCCCGTGCGGGTGGAGGTGATCGGGGGAGATGAGGGGGATGTGCGGTTTACGGTCATCAAGACTTGGCACGCTGTACACAAGATGCGCGCGACGGTGCGGGTTGAGGCAGCGGACAGCGCGCGGGCGGGGAGGCACGCGGCGACGTTTGATTTCACGATTGATGGGGAGGGTGGATGGCCGAAGGCGAGGGTGGTTGCGCGGGTTGGGGGGTAGGGGTTGTTATGTGCGGGCGGCGGCGGCGCGGTCCTGCTCGATATTTCTAGTGGAGCGGGCGAAACGGCGGCGTTCGGCTTCGGAGAGCTTGCGTTTGCGCATGCGGATTGACTTGGGGGTGACCTCGACGAGTTCGTCTTCCTCGATGTATTCGAGGCACTGTTCGAGGGAGAAGTCGCGCGGGGCTTTGATGCGGGTGAAGGCTTCTTTGTTTGCTTCGCGGAAGTTGGTGAGGTGCTTTGGGCGGGTGATGTTGATGGTGAGGTCGTTGTCACGGTTGTGCTCGCCCACAACCTGCCCGGAATAGACCTGGTCGGCGTTGCGGACGAACATGACGCCGCGGTCGGACATGGCGTCGAGCGAGTAGTCGGTGACGGTGCCTGTCTCGAGTGAGATCATTGCACCGTTTTGTCTGCCGGGGACATCGCCCAGCATGGGGACGAAGCGGTCGAAGGCGTGGTGCATGATGGCTTCGCCCTGGGTGGCGGTGAGGACTCGGGCGCGGAGGCCGATGAGCCCGCGGGCGGGGATCTCGAACTCGATGATGGTGCGGTCGGCGCCGCGGGGCTCCATGTGTTTCATTTCGCCCTTGCGCTGCCCGGTGAGTTCCATGACTGGGCCCATGGAGACGGTGGGGACATCGACGACGAGGTGTTCCATTGGTTCGTGGAGCTTGCCGTCGATCTCTTTGATGACGACGTGGGGCTTACCGATGGAGAGTTCGTAGCCCTCGCGGCGCATTGTTTCGATGAGGATGCCCAAGTGGAGCATGCCTCTGCCGGAGACGACGAATTCGTCGCCGCCGTCGCCCGGCTCGACGTGGAGGGCGACGTTGTGCTCGCACTCTTTCATGAGCCGGTCGCGGATCTGGCGGGAGGTGACGAACTTACCTTCTCTGCCGGCGAAGGGGGAGTTGTTGACGCGGAAGACCATGGTGAGGGTCGGTTCGTCTACGGTGATGGCGGGGAGGGCGACGGGGTTTTCGGTGTCGGCGAGGGTGTCACCGATATCGATATTTTCGACGCCGATGATTGCGCAGATGTCGCCGGCGATGATTTTGTCGGTGTCTTCTCTGGCGAGGCCTTTGAATGCGCGGAGCTGGCCGATCTTTGCTTTGGATTGGGTGCCGTCGCGTGCGATGCGGATGATCTGCTGCCCGGTTTTGATGGTGCCTTCGAAGACGCGGCCGATGCCGATGCGTCCGACGTAGTCGTCGTAGGAGAGGGAGGAGACGAGCATCTGGAGTGGCGCGTCTTTGTCGCCGGTTGCGGGCGGTACGTGCTCGATGATTGCTTCGAATGCGTCGCGGAGATCGGCGCGCTTGACGTTGAAGTCGTTGCTTGCCCAGCCGCCCTTGCCCGAGGCGTAGACGACGGGGAAATCGAGGGCGTGATCATCTGCGCCGAGATCGACGAGGAGGTCGAAGACTTCGCCGACGACTTCCTCTGCGCGCTGGTCTGGTCTGTCGCACTTGTTGACGACGACGACGGGTTCGAGCCCGGCTTCGATTGCTTTGTGCAGGACGAATCTTGTTTGGGGCATCGGGCCTTCGGCGGCGTCTACCAACAGGAGGCAGCCGTCGGCCATGCGGAGGACGCGCTCGACCTCGCCGCCGAAATCGGCGTGGCCCGGTGTGTCGATGATGTTGATTCGGTAGTCGGTGCCGTCTTCGGCGGTGTATGTAATTGCGCAGTTTTTGGAGAGGATGGTGATGCCGCGTTCGCGCTCGAGGGGGTTGGAGTCCATGATGAGGTTGTGCTGCCCGCCGGCGAGCTTGTCGAGCTGTTCTGAGCGGAACATGCCGGACTGGTAGAGCATCTGATCGACGAGGGTGGTTTTTCCGTGATCGACGTGTGCGATGATGGCGACGTTGCGTAGGTTGGCGTTCACGGGGGGATCCCTCGGGGCTTTGCGGCGGCGGATAGGCGGGGAGGGATGATAGCGGGGGGATCA
>JAJDDG010000022.1 GCA_029260435.1 Phycisphaerales bacterium
GCGATGATCTCCATGTTCTGGAACCATGAGCCGTCCGACATTTTTTCGTACATCTCGAATGTGTGCTTGTCGCCGCTGATCAAGGTGGAGACGGACTTGTAGGTGGTTGGCTCGCCGGTGGTCCAACTCGGGACGTTCTTCGTGTAGTAGGTGATGGTCTTGCCGTCGGCTGAAGATTCGCCCTCGCCGATGAACATGCCGGTGCCCATGCTGTCGATCCAGCAGAACTTGTGCTTGCCGGTCATTCTGTCGAACGCGAGGATGTTCATGCCCTCCCATTCCGTCTCCTGCCCACCCATATCCATCATGCCCTTGGTGGTCTCGATGAGGTAGCGCCCGCCCATGATGGTCTTGTAGGTGATGGTGCCGGTGTTGGTCTCGGGCGGCGCACCGGGGGTCATCCAGTGTGTGTTCTTTGAATCCCATTTGCCAGCCATCTTCTGCATCTCGGCGTGTTCTTCGCCCGGCGCATTCATCTCCATCCACTGCTGCATCATTTCATCCTGGGACATCTCGTGCTGCCCGCCGGAGATGACAGTGCCGGCGAGGATGCCGACGGCGCCGGCGGCGATCGCGATACAACAGGTGGCTTTGTTCAGGCAACAGGTCATGGGGGTGCTCCTTATCCGCTGGAGAGATGCGCGCGTGCGACGAGAGCATGCGGCGCGGTGGTTCTTGTGACGCGCGGGTGAATCCCGAGCGAACGTCCTAGATTAGTATCGCGCGCGGGGCGATCGGATGAAAGGGGGATCATTTGGTCCACTGGCCGGCGTAGCCGACATTAAACTCCCCCGCTGCGAGTTCGATGGATTGGAAACAGCGCTTGGTGAGCTGGCGGAGGTGCAGCAGATCGTGGGCTGCCCACGCGGCGAGGAGGTCGCCCGCGCTGATCGAGCCGATGGATGGATGGGCGTATGTATT
Source organism: Phycisphaerales bacterium (assembly GCA_029260435.1). Classification (GTDB taxonomy): domain Bacteria; phylum Planctomycetota; class Phycisphaerae; order Phycisphaerales; family UBA1924; genus OFTM74. The sequence goes on from JAJDDG010000022.1 coordinate 922, forward strand.
GTCCCACGCTGGGTTTGCGCTCGAATCGAGCCACGCGAGGGATTCGGTGCGGGCGGCCTCGAACCGGGCGAGTGACTCGGCGAGATCGCGGGTGTTGTACGCCTCGTCGATGACCCAGGCGGGCGGATCGATCGGTTCCCATTCTTTTGTGGGGGATTCGAGGGTCGAGCGGAAGCGGGGGCGGAAGTCGCGGGATTCCTCGTCGGCGAGGTGGTTGACGATCTCGAGGATGGACCAGTGATCGGCGTCCGGCTTCCAGCGGGCGCGCTCGGGCGGGGTGCGATCGATGAGTGCGCGGATGGCGCGGGGGGTGGTGCGGAGTTGGTTGATGAGTTGATCGGGATCGAAGGCGGTCATTCCTCGTTCGATCCTGTAAATAACGCGGGTCGGAGCGCGCGCATGATCTGTGCGACCTCGGCATCGAGCGGAGCGTCGCGGTTTTCGATGTGTTCGACGATCGATGCGAAGGTGGCGTCTTCCTTGTTCTGGCTCATCTTCAACGCGCTGTCGATCTCGTCCACCTCGATGCGGAAGGCGACAATCGCGGGGAGTAGTTTCTCGAATGTTGCGGGTGTGACGACAGCATCCATATGCTGCGCAACTGTTTCGCCCTCGTGGAACTTCAGCAGTTCGCGCATGTGGTTCATCACTGCGTTTGGATCTTCGACAAGGAATGCACGCCCCGTGAGATGGACGGATTGGTAGTTCCAGGTCGGTGCGCTGGGTTCTTTGTACCACGCGGAGGAGACATAGCAGTGTGCGCCCTGCAGGATGCACAGTGTTGGTGCGCCGCTTTGGAGTAACTCCCAGTGCGGGTTGTTGCGCGCGATATGCCCCTCGACACACCAGCTATCACCGCGCTGCTTGCACAACACGGGGACATGCGTCGCGGTGGGGATGGCGTCTTCGCGGACGGAGACTATCGTCGCCCACGATGCGCGCGCGAGAAAATCGCTTGTCTGTTGGGGGGTCGGTGTGAACTTGTCGCGGACGCGCATCGGGCGGGTGGGGGGTTAGTCTGAGCCGGAACGCATGCGGTCGAGCCCTTCGGGGAAGGGGTAGCTCGGGAAGACGCCGATGTGCCCCATGGACCACATCTCCGGCGCGGTGTAGACATCGCCCCGGAAGCCGGCGTGGTGCATGGTTTCGAGGACGGTTTCGAAGCTGGGTTCGACCGGGTTGTTGTCGTCCATAACGAGGCAGTTTGAACGCGCGCCGAGGAAGGACACGCTCGCGACGGGGAGGCGTTCGCGTCTGCCTTCGAGCATTTTGTTGATGGTCTGGAAGCCCCGTGCGAGGTCGCGGAGGGTGAAGTGGCGCTTGGCGTTGGGGCGGAGCATCGCGAGGACGAGGAGGTTGTCCAGGTCGTACTTGAGGATGTAGGGCTCGCGGTCGCCGGCGGCGTGGATGGTCACGGAGTCCATGAACATCTTGGCGTATGAGGTGACGGCGTTGGCGGTCCACTGGCTTGTTTTCGAGAGCTCGACGAGCTGGGCGATGATGCCGTGGGCGTTGTCCTCGGCGTTGACGCCGCAGATGACAGCGCGGTAGCGCCCGGCGAGGAGGTCGGGGAGCATCTGCTGGCCCCAGAGGATGCGGACCCTGCCGAGCTTGTCGATGGTGGTCGGCGCGTCGGGGAGGAGTGTGATGTGGTCGCCGAGTGTGGCGGACGACATGAGGTTGTCGCCGTCGTCTTTGTAGAGGTGGAGGTCTTGTTGGGTTGTGTTGGGCATGGTGCTTCTCCTGGCCCCCCGCAGTCTGAACGGATGTGCATATTGTAGGGAACTAGGGAGGATGCCGATTGATCCGGCCCGGTGGGATTTTATTGGAACTTTGCGCCTCTATGAGCGTATCGTCTTCAGAAGGCGTTACGAGATTCCGGCAACACCGACCCTTGACCGGGCACATCCGGATAAACCAAGTTCGTTGAGTTCGAAAATCAAACGAGGTGCAGCGATGAAACGGCACTTTTGCTCAGGTGGGATTTTCCTTGCGGGATGCCTGCTATCGGCAGGTGAAGTGTCCGCTCAGGATGGCGGCGAGCGGGGGGCTCCCAGAGGTACGCCGCCTATTTTCACCATTTCTCCATTAACCGCGGTGCCCGGCACTGTGATGCAGATCACCGTTTCTCCCCAGACACCCGGGTACGAGTTGTCCGATCAGCACACCACTGGCACCATGCAGGGCGCGTTTATCCCGAATGATGGTGGGGCGAACGTATTTCTGGGCTTCACGTTTTCTGCTGATGACATCCAGGTCACCTCCGACTGGACCGCAGAAATCATCTTTGGAGCGGGCACGCCGACATCCATCCCGAATCTCATCGGTGTGAACGATACCGGCAGCCTCGTTGCTGGCGTCACCTTGATTACGACACAATTCTGCCCGCAAGACGTGAATGGCTCAGGTGCGGTTGATGTAAATGACATCTCATATGTGTTGTTCCGGCTCGGGCAACCCGGGCCTGACGGGGACGCGAACGAAGACGGAATAGTCGATGTCAATGACCTCTCTGCGGTTCTATTCAGGCTGGGCACTGATCCGTGTCCTGCACAGACATCGCTTTCGATCCTTGGGAGCGCAATCATTTCCACTACATTTGAAGCCGCGACTTGGACGCGTATCAACTATCCACTCGGACCATTTGGTGGCATTGTGGAACTTGGGTCTGAGGTGGGAGATCTTCCCATGTATTTAGTTTCGATTCTACCAACGATTCCGAGTGAAAATCAGATCAAGAACGCGGGCAGCTTACATTTGGCGGTGGTCTATG
>JAJDDG010000023.1 GCA_029260435.1 Phycisphaerales bacterium
ATCGTCCACGCCCACAGCGGTTGCGCGGCGAGCGTCGCATTGATCGTATGCAGGAACGAGACATCCCCGAACACCACGCTCGCGTACATCACCGCCAGCGCGATCACAGACGCCAACACAATCGACCGTCCCTTGCGGTGCACAAACACACCGATCCCCACCGCCAACGGGATCTGGATCAGCACAGGCGTGATCGCCGCAGGGTACATCCGCAGCACGCTCGCGATCACCAGCGAGAACACCGCCAGCACGATCCATAGTCCCACAATCAGAATCGCAAGAAACAGCAGTCGCACCCGAGGCCCGAGGATGTCCCCCGCGATATCCCCGATCGACCGCCCCTTGTTCCGCAACGAAACCACCAGCGACCCGAGATCGTGCACCGCGCCGATGAAGATGCACCCGATCACCACCCACAGGATCGCGGGCAGCCACCCCCACATCACCGCGATCGCCGGCCCGACAATCGGCCCCGTCCCCGCGATCGATGTGAAGTGATGCCCGAACACAATCGACCTCGCGGTCGGGCAATAGTCCTTGTCGTCCCGCTCGGTGATCGCGGGCGTCTCGGCGTGCTCATCAAGCTCGAAGACGCGCCGGCTCAGCCACCGCCCGTACGTGAAGTACGCGATCAGCAGTGCGCCGCCGGAGATCATGACAAGCAGTAGAGCATCCATACGCGCCCATTAGTAGACCATCCCGCACCCGTCATCCGCAAACCCGCCCCCCCACCGCCCCCCCACCGCCCCCCACTCCGCCTCACACCGCCTTCGCGCCCTTCATCGCCTTCTCAGCGATATCCGTTCGCAGGATCTTCCCCTCGTACTCGATCAATTCGCACGCCGCGTACGCCCGATCGCGTGCGGCCTCGATCGAATCCCCTTGCGCAACAACATTCAACACGCGCCCGCCGTCCACCTTGATCTTCCCGCAGTTCGTCCCGCGCCTCGTCCCCGCGTGATACACACGCACCCCCCCCATCGCCTCCGCCGCCTCGATCCCCGTAATCACCGCCCCCTTCTCCGGCGCCTCCGGATACCCGCGGCTCGCCAGCACAACACAGCACACCGCGCGTCGGTCCCAATCGCAATCAACAGTATCGAGCCGCCCCGTCGCAGTCGCGTACAGCAGCTCGACCAGATCCCCCTTGATCCGATGCACCAGACACTGGCACTCCGGATCGCCGAACCGCGCGTTGAACTCCAGCACCTTGGGCCCGCCGGGAGTCAGCATAAGCCCCGCGTACAGCACGCCCCGGTACTCGATCCCATCGCGCCGCATCGCGTCAACGATCGCCACGATAATCTCACGCTGCACCGTGTCGAGCGTCTTCGCATCGACCGCCGGTGTCGGGCAAAACGCCCCCATCCCGCCCGTGTTGGGCCCGGCATCGCCATCCCCGAGCCGCTTGTGATCCTTGCACGAATCCAGCACCAGGATGTTCCGCCCATCAACAAGCGCGAACACCGATGCCTCCTCCCCCTTGATCCGCTCCTCGATAATAATCTCGTTTCCCGCATCCCCGAACGCGCCCTCCACCATAATCGTGTCTACCGCCGCGAGCGCTTCCTCCTGCGAACCCGCGACGAACACACCCTTCCCACCAGCAAGCCCGCTCGCCTTGACAACCTGCGCCTCATCCCGCGTAAGCAGGTACTCCTTTGCGCCCTCCGCATCACGAAACACACGACCCTCCGCCGTCGCCACGCTCGCCGCGCGCATCATCTTCTTCGCCCACGCCTTGTCCGATTCGATCCGCGTCCCCTCCAGCGTCGGCCCAAATACCACCGTCTCATCCGTCGCGAGCCAATCCCCGATCCCCTCCGCCAGCACATCCTCGGGTCCGACCACCACCAGCCCGATCTGCTCCTTTTTGCAGAACTGCTGCAAGCGGAACCGCTCCCGCTTGTTCGCCGGCTCCTCGCACGCCCGCGCAAGACCCGCGATCCCGGGATTCTTCGTGCCCGTCGCCCACAGCGTGCCCAGCCGCTTGGACTGCTTGAGCTTCCACGCGAGCGCATGCTCGCGCCCACCGCCACCAATAAGCAGCACATTCACCCTGTCCGGAACCGATCGTTTACGTGAACCCATCGCCCCAGTCTACACCCGCCACCCGATCGCGCCCCACGCCCCATTCACCGAGGCACACTCAGCACATCCTCATGCTCGCCCATCCGCAGCCCATACTCCATCGCCTTCCAGTCCAGCCCGTCGATCACCTGGTCCTGGTTCACATCGATCATCCCCTGCCCGAACGCGTACCAATCCTCGAGATCGACTATCGAATCAAGATTCACGTCATAGTCCCACGCGATCCCAGAGCCATTCACGACCGTCAGTGTCTCCATGGCATCGTCGCCATAGTTATGCACACTCGGACACGTCGCCACCAGAATCGGATTCACCACCCCGAACACATCTGAATAGGTATCAAACGACCCATACACCGCGACCGCCGCCGCGATATCCACATCGAACACAACCGTCCCAAGCACACCGCTCAGCGCATCGTCATCGTTGAATGAAATCTTCGAGAACATCAGCATGCCGTCATCAAGACCAAGCGAGGTGAACACGCCATCCGGCAGGTAATCCCCATCGATCAGCTGCGGGTTGCTGAACACCGCCGTGTCATAAGTGATGTCCAGATCCCACCCCGAGAACGGCACCTGGTCCGGATTATCAATCCGGATTTCCACGCTGATCAGGCCACACAACCCAACATTGCTGGGCAGCACCACCGCGCGTACCTCAACCGAGGTCGCCGATCCGAAACACGTCCCCCTCGCCTTACCGAACAGAACACCCGGCGGATACTCGTCCGGACGCAGCGCCCACAGCATGACCTGCGAAGCCTCCTTCAGATCAACCTCGCCATTGCGATCCAGAAAATCCAACAGGTTCACATCCCACGCATTCACCGGGTATTCCCCACTCACCGTATCGAGCGCAGCAGCGGCATCGAGAATAGACACATCCCCACTCGCATCCAGATCACCCAACATACTCGGCAGATACATCGAAGCCATTGCACCCAACTCTTCATCGAGCAACGTGCGCTTCAAACCCGAATACGAACCGTGCATGACCGCTTCAACATTCCAACACGAATCACAAAGTATGCTGAAATCAAACGGATCAAACACACTACCGAGGAACGCCGCCGCCTCGTTCGGATGACCGAGCCCCAGCCCGTGCCCCAGCTCGTGCAGCACCACCGTCTCAACATCAAACACCACGCGCGAAGATCGACGATCCAACACCCCGCCATCAACGTGTTCATCACACTCCACCCCGCATGAATGCGAACACCCGTACGAGATGCCCACTCCGCCATCCGCGCCCCGCATCGCCATCGATGCCATCGCCGCCGCCGAATCCGTCGTCCAAATCTTGCTCTCATTCAAGAACAGATCCACCGTCACGATGTGGTCACCCTCCGTGGCGTATGCCGCGAACCCCAGAATCCCCGGACTCATGACGAACGGCCCGTTGTTGTTCGGCAGCCAGATCTCACACCCCTCGGGCATCGTGAAAAATTCGATGTTCGCGCCATACCCGGGTGGCGGCGTCACACCGGCTACCCAATCGGTGAAGAACCCGGGCCCCTCCCATTGGTTCGCAGGAGTCGCCGGGAAACACTGATTCAACGGGATATTGACCGTGTCCTGCCCAGCAACCGCCTGCCACTGCGACAAAGCGAATATCATATGTCCGTTCGTACTGTCCGACCATGTCTGCAAAGCAGCCTCGATCGCCAGCACAGCATCCGCACGTTGCTGGGGAGTAAACGCCGGAAAAATGTTCGCATCGATCGCGTATGTCAGCGTGAACGGATCACCCTCACTCCACCCAACAGGCGGAGAACTCTGGATCAGCGGCCGCCATCTCTTGTAATCCCCATCACTTGGATCAGCCACACCCGGGTACTGCAAGAGCGCGAAACCACCCTGGCCGCGCACATTGCAAGCAGCGACGAGAACCAGCAGCACCAACGCTACACCGTTCCGCACCATCGGGCCTAACCTATTCCTCCCCGACCGCGGGTAACAAAAACCCACGCCGGGATACTCCATCCCCCTTACCACCACCAGACGACGTGCTCCCATCCCCTCCGACAAAACCACGCCCTCCAAAAACAAACAAGGCACCTCAAGGGCACACATGCAGCTAAACAAGCAATGTGCACCCCGGACGGCACCCAGTCGTGCGCTGCTCTTCGATCCATCCGCGAGACCCCTCTGGCGGATAAAAAGAAATGCCCAACAAATTGTCCACCACCACCGTCTATCTCAGATGCAGATTCTAAATCCGCAGGCTAGTCCTAACGCCGCCGACGAATCCCGGCAAACGCACCAGCTCCAATAAGCAAAGCCGCCGTACCAGGAGTCGGGAATGTCGGGATCAGCACCGGAGCGAAGTTCCCGTTCGGATCAACCCCGGAATCCTGCCCGGGGTTCCCCGCAAACGACATGAATCCACCAGTAATCGCCGAAGGTTCTGTGAACATCAAAATCGTGATCTCTTCAGAGTTCTGCAGATGATCGGTATCAGGCCCGGTCCACTTCCAATCCAGCGAACCGCCAAATCCAGGAATCGAGAACAGATCGCCAGCCAGCGGATCAGGAATATCTGTCGCTGGCAGCGAACCGCCGAACGTCAACCCCTGGTACACACCCCGACCCAGAATGCGATCCGTCGCAAGCCCGACGCCCGGAATACCAATCTGCGAGAGCTGGACTTCCTTCAAGCTGTTCAGCGTGCTAGTGGATGCGTTCACAAGCCGGATCCGGTACGAAAAAACCATGTCGCCCGGATTCAACGTGATGCTGTCACCACCATCATTGAAAGTCGTCTGGGTGTTAACCCGGTACACCTCGCTGATCAACTGCGTGCGGTCAAACTCAAACCCGCCAAGCTCGTCGATGTGCCCCGAGGTGGTAAACCCCGCACCAGCATCAAACGGCCAGTTGAACCCGCCGTCCGTGTTCGTATCAAACGGAGAGCCGACAAGTGTCCCGTACGACGCCGGGGCAACACCCGTGTCGTACATGTTGTTCTGGTACGCGCCGATCGCGCTACCAGCTGCAACAGCCACAACCCCAGCAACCATGCTTATCTGTGTGAACTGACTCAACATCTCAAGACTCCCCTTACGGGAACAGCGGGTGTCTATGCATCCGCCGCGCAATTCTCTCTCTCACACCAATCGGGCCGAGAACACAAACCCGGTACTTAATCCACCCGGTTCCCGGGTCGTTCGTGCGTCTCCATCGCCTCGATCGACCCGGTGAACCGCGCGGTTCAATTCATTCAGGCGCGCCGACGACGCATACCCATCGCACCGATGCCGAATGCCGCAAGGGCCATCGCACCAGGCGCGGGGATGTCGAGATCAGGCTGACCAGGGTTGGCCACGAAGCCGAGCGTTGTCGTCGTCGTGTTGCCGAAGTCCGTCACCGTCACGTCGATCACATTGATCTTCGTACCAGCAGTACCGCTGACGTACCAGGTGTACTGCTCAGAACCATCAGGCCCACCGAGCGCCGAACCGCCCGCAGCCGCGATGTAATCGAACTCGTACGTGTCGTTGGCGGCACCGTTGTTGAACACCTCAACAAGCGAGTTCTGACCAACGGAGGACTCGGAGGTCACGTTGCCGTGCGTCGTGCTCGCGGCGGTCAGGTAGTTGAAATCCATCTCGAAGCCGGAGTTGATGCCCATCGCAAACGTCTCGGCACCGCTCAGGTTGTCAACGCCGTTGAAGCCGTTGGAGGTGAACGTGTAAACGATCACTACGTCGGTCAGCGCCACGCCGGTATTCGCAACATTGCCGAACACCTCAGCGGTCAGCGTGCCCGAGTAACTCAGGGGGTTGCCGGGGAACGCGGAAACAAGCGCGTACGTATCCGCGTACGTGTTGCTGTTCGCGCCACTCAGGCCCGCGAAGCCAGCGTTCGAAGCGTACGTCGCAAGGTTCAACTCAGTGAACCCGCTCAGCAGCGTGGGACGATCCGCAACAGAAGTGTTTGAAACAACAACAGCCGATGCGCTCGAGGCCACAGAAAGGCCCGCAGCCGCGACGACACCCACTAAGCTCAACTTGTTCAACATGACGTGTCTCTCCTTCCAGCTACACCGTGCCCTCCTAAGACACAGCGGCTGCAACTTGTTCTCCTATCTAGATGCTCCCATGACAGGGGGGGTGAAGTCAACCCTTTTATTGGGACGGAAACAAAAGAAAATACCTCTTTCATTCCTCCCCCGGGCCACCACCCATCAACACAATGCCCTCTCCAACTGCATTCCGCAGCGAATTGATAACCTCTTGGGGACCAATAATTTACGCATTTGTGCCGCCCCCGTGACTCCGGCCCAGATAGCCAGCACGTCGCCCAATCACCGAACGCCACCCGCTCATCCATGTAATGCCGCAGACAGTTTCTCTCACATTAGAAACCGCGAGCAGAACCAATCCCGCATGGTGCATCTACGCGGGGATGTGAAATGTGGGGGAGGGGGAGGGGGGAGAAAATCAGGGTGACAGGATTCGAACCTGCGACCTCGGCGTCCCAAACGCCGCGCTCTACCAAGCTGAGCTACACCCTGCCGCCCACATCCCGCTCAGATCATACCCGCCCGCCCCCCCTCCTCGCTCCCCATCTCATCTGATACAACCACCCGATGATCAAAGCTGCTCTCACCCTCTTCGTGTGCATCGCCTCCCTCACCGCTTGCACCGGATTGCAAGACCCCACGCCGTATCACTCCCCCTCTCTCGCAGACCCGGCTTTCCTCAATACATACGCCGAAACCTTCCGCTTCTCCCGCGGCGCGCCGCGCTCGATCACACCCCTCGACGACGGCTCCGTCCTCTTCCTCCAGTCCCCGAGCCGCGCCCCCACCCAATCCCTCATGCGCTACGACCCCGAGTCGCGCTCCACCGCCCCGCTCATCGCGTCGGGCGAACAACGCGAACTCACCGCAGAAGAACGCGCACGCCTCGAACGCACCCGCTCCACCGCGCGCGGCATCCGTTCCTTTAATCACCACCCCGAATCCAACACCCTCCTCATCCCCCGCGGCACATCCATCACAATCCTCGACCTGGACTCGGGCGAATCGATCGACACGCAGGAGTTCGACGCCCCCCTCATCGACCCCCAACTCTCTCCCGACGGCGCGCTACTCGCATACGTGCGCAACGCCGACCTCTACGCATACGACATCGCATCGCGAACCGAAACCCGCCTCACTTCAGACGCCTCCGAGCACATCTCCTCGGGCCTCGCCGAGTTTGTCGCGCAGGAAGAAATGGACCGCTCCCGCGGCTTCTGGTGGTCACCCGACTCAAAGCACATCCTCTACCAGCGCACCGACACCTCCATGCTCGAAACCTTCTCCATCGCCGACCCGCGCAACCCCGCCAAACCCGCACAGACCTGGCCCTACCCCCGAGCCGGCACCGCCAACGCACTAGTCACACTCCACATCATCCCAGCCGCAGGGGGAGATGTGCTCGACGTCCAATGGGAACGCGATGAGTTCCCCTATGTTGCCACCGCCGGATGGCCCAATTCCAAAGCGCCATACCTGCTTGTTCAGAATCGCAAGCAAACTGAGCAGCAGTTGAGGTGGGTTGTGATGCACAACCATGTGCCTCAAGCGGGTGACCGTCGTGGACACACAATTTTGAACCATGCAGAATCCGACCCCTCATGGATCAATCTCGATCAACAGATGCCGCACTACCTTGAAAACAACCCCAACCTCCTCTGGACCACCGAGCGCAACGGCGCCTGGCAACTCGAGCTCCACACACTCACAACGTTGGGGGCCACCCGCGTGGCGCTTATCCCGCCAACACCCAACTACCGCGGCATCTGCCATGTCGACGAATCCAATGACCGCGTCATCTACCGCGCCGCCGATGATCCACGTTTCGTGAACCTCTACAGCGCAGATATGTCCTACGAACCAGGCCCGCCAACCCTCCTCACTCCAAACCAACCCGGCATCCACAACGCCGTCTTCTCCAAAGATGGCAAGACTCTCGTCCACACATTCACCCCCCTCCACGGCGAGCCCCAATACCTTGTCCGGCACGTTACCGACCCCGCAAACCCGCTCGGCAAGATCATCGGTTCCCTCCCCAACAACGCCGAACAACCCGGCTTCGATATCAACCTCTCACTCGAAACCATCAACCACCCCGACGGTCCGTTCCACGCCGCCATCATCAAACCCCGCAATTTCTCCCCCGCGCGCAAATACCCCGTCATCGTCCATGTCTACGGCGGGCCACACTCCCAGCGCGTCTCCGCAAACCCGCGCCAGTACTTCCTCGATCAGTACTTCGCCGACCACGGCTTCATCGTCCTCTGGATCGACGGGCGAGGCACCCCCTACCGAGGACGCGACTGGGAGCGCATCATCAAAGGCAACTTCATCAATATCCCCCTGCAAGATCAGGTCAACGCCTTCCACACCCTCGCCAAATCACACCCCGAGATGGACACCTCCCGAGTCGGCATCTTCGGGTGGTCCTTCGGCGGGTACTTCTCCGCGATGGCAGCCATGCGCCACCCCGAAACCTTCCACTGCGCCGTCGCCGGCGCCCCCGTCTGCGAATGGGAAGACTACGACACCCACTACACCGAACGCTATATCGGCACCCCCCAGGCAAACCCCGATGCCTACGAAGTCTCAAACGTCCTCACCTACGCCGACCAACTCACTGTCCCCCTCCTCATCATCCACGGCACCGCCGACGACAATGTCTACATGACTCACTCGCTCAAACTGTCCGACGCCCTCACCCGCGCGGGGCTACCGCACGACTTCCTCCCCTTAGCCGGGCACACCCACATGGTCGCCGAACCCGAGATCGTCGAGCAGCTCTACACCCGCATCATCAGATTCTTCCAGCACCACCTCATCGAGAGCAACGCCGAATAGGGCCACTCACTTCTTCGCAGCCCGCAGCACCGGGTACCCGCTCACCGGGTCCATCTCCCACACATTTTCGAAATCCCACCCCAGCGCGGTGTACGTCGATTCGCTCTGCATCGCGGGCGTCTTCAAGCCAGCCCCCTGTGCGCTCCGCTTCGTCTCCGAAGTCACCACGTCCCACACCAGCCCCTCGTAACGCACGTTCGAAGGACTCCCGTTGGGCAACCCGCCGATCAACCCGCCGACGCCGATCCCCCGCTTCGGCACACGCCCGATCGAGTAGCACCGCTCAATCAACCCGCGCCCGTTGAAATCACCCTCCACCCCGCCGATCAGCCCGCCGTAGTGCTTCTGGAACGCCGAAGTGTTCGCAGCCGTATGCACATCACCCCACGCGTAGCAATCCGAGATCTGGATGTAGATCCCATCCGCACCCTCCGCCTCGCGCACCCCGCCGATCAGCCCCCCCGCCTTCTGCCCGTGCCCTGTCACGTCCCCCAGCGCATAGCACCGCTCGATCTCGTTGTCCCAGAAGAACCCGACCAGCCCGCCTACAAACTCACCCTCCCCCTCCGTGTTCCCGCTCGCGTGCGAGCCATACGCCCGCGAACCAGGGAACATGTACCCGATCAACCCGCCCACCGCGCCGAAGTCGTGCCCCGGTGTCGCATGACCATTCAGCTTCCCCGTCGCGAACACATCCCCGCTTGCCGAACAACCCCGCACCACACCACTTTCCGTCCGCGCCCGATTCACCCGCTGCGCCGACCCGAGCAATCCCCCGCAAAACCCTGTCCCCCATACATCCCCGCTCGCGTGCACATCAATCATCTGCCCCTCGCACCACCCCACCGCGCCCCCAGCGCCGTTGCCCACCACATCCCCCATCGCAAAGCACCCCCGCACAACACTCCCCACCTCCGTGTACCCGATCAGCCCCCCCACGCTCGACTGCTGCGCAGACTCAACCGTCGGCACAAACCCAAACACATCCCGCGTCGCGTAGCAATCCGTCACCCACGTATCAAACTCGATCAACCCCGCAAACCCGCCCGTCCCCTGCGGGTGAAACAGCCTCGTGCTGAACCCGGTGCTCACAACCAGCTCATCCCCCGTCGCCGCACATCTTTCCGTGTAGGTGTCGAACCCTGCCTCGAACTTAAAATACCCCGCAAACCCGCCGACCCACGCAAACCCCTCCACAGCACCGCTCGCCTCACAGTCCGCCGCGCTCGCCCCGTGCAGCACACCCACAAACCCGCCAACGCAATCCTTCCCCGCAACATCACCTGTCGCGCTACACCCCGTAAACGTCGAGCCCTCATGGGCATGCCCGACAAACCCGCCGACCCGAAACCCCGCACCAAACAGATCCACCACCAACACATCCGCCCTGCAATCCGTAAACGCACTCGCCCACCCCTGCCCCACAAACCCACCGGTTTCGTCGATAAATCCACTCACCACCCCGCTCACCGAACAACCACTCACAACCGAACCGCCCGCCACCATCCCCGCCAAACCGCCCACCCGCGTAAACGCGCTCATCTCAACATCAACCAATACAAGATCCCTGACAATCGCCCCCTCCATCCGTCCGAAGAACCCGATCTCGCTCTCGAAACCCGCAGCCCCGTCATAGGCAGCCCCCGTGATCGTGTGCCCGTTCCCATCAAACACACCCGTGAACGCCGCCGCCGCATTCCCGATCGGGGCAAACACAACCCCGCCGAGATCAATGTCCGCCATCAACCTGTAGCTGCCGCTCAACCCCGCACGCACCAGATCCAGATCCAAAGCGGTATGAATCTCAACAACCCCGCCCCGCGCACCGACAATCTTCCCGCGCGCACCAACCACCGACCCCTTGCCCCACGCGCCGCCCGCCGCGAACACCGCAACGAACAAGCAAACCATCGCGCCCTGAATCACCCGCATCATGCATACCTCCCGCCAGCGCCGGTGCGCAGACCGCACCGATCACCGTGCCGGAGCATTATCTCCCCCGAACCCTCCCAATGCCATGCATTTCTGCAAACTCCCCCTACCGCTCCCACTCCTCGCCCCGCTCTACCCGCGTCGGCACCTCCACCCGCCGAGGCGATCCCCGCCGACCACGCCCCACCCCGTCCGCCACCACAAACGCCGTCCGTGCGCTTGCCAGTCCGTAAGACAGCGCCAGCTCCTCCACCTCCCGCATATACCGCTCGCGCCCCGTCACGATCGCCCGCTCCGTCAGATCCATGATCGCCGCTCGCGCCCACAGCGTGCCCAGCACCCGCCGCCCGGGCGAATCCGTGCGCACATCCACCCGCACCGGGATATCAATCCGCCCGCCCCCACTCCTGCGCCCACGCACCCACACCGTCTCACCATCCACCGACCGCCCTCCCTCAAGCCGCCCCGTCACCACAACCGACCGCCCCGCGTACAGATCACCAACCCGGCTCGGCAGCACATCCGCGACCCCCAACCCGCCCCAATCGATCACCACATCCGTCACCGAAGCATCAGCAACCTTCCCCATCACCCGCGAACCCACGCCCCGCGCATCATCCGCGAGCCCAACATACGCGCTCCCCCCGCGCCCCACCCGCGCGACCCGCTCGATCAACAAGCGGTTCGGCGAATCCCCGATCCCCACAGCGATCACCCGCGCCCCGCCGAGCCCCTCCTCCACCGCATGCACAACCTTCTCCTCTTCCCCGACAAGCCCGTCCGTCACGAGCACCACCACCCGCCGCCGCGCCAGATCGTGCGGGATAGACAGCGCCGCATCCAACCCGCGCAGCATCTCCGTTCCACCCCTCGCCCGGTACCGCTCCAACTCATGCACCGCCCGCCGCGCCGAATCACCGTCATATTCGATCACCCCGCCGCCCAACCGTTCAGCACGCTCCGCAAACCGCACAATCCGAAATGCATCCCCCTCGCCCAGCGCATCCAGCGCACCCCGCACCACCCGCTTCGCCTGCCGCAGCGCCTTGCCCTCCATGCTCCCCGACGTATCAACTACAAAAACCACCTCGACGGGCTCACGCACAGATGACTCACTATCCAGAGTGGGGGGGTGAATACTAAGCGCAAAGTACCCCGCCCCTTCCCGATCTTCCCACACAACCATGTTCCCCCGCGCACCTTCCCCCGCCACACGGTACCGCAGCACAAAGTCCCTCGACCACGCATCGCCCCCCTGATCCGCAAGACGCACACCCACCCGATCACCGCCCAACTCTTCAATCTCCACATCGTGCGACAAGCACCGCACACCCTCCACCGCCGCCCCCGCATCGATCGTCACATCGATAGACCACACACCTCCCACGCCACCACCCCGCGCAAGCGCACCGCCCTTGTACCGCGGTGCCACAACCATCGGCACCACAAACTCCAGCTCCCCGTCGTCCTGCCGTAGCGTATGGAAATACGTGATCTCGATATCCACCCGCTCCCTCGGCCCGATGTTCGCCACCCGCTGCGCAAACACATTCGCGCGCTCCTGCGTCAGCAGCGCCGCCCGCCGCCCCGCCCGCTTCGCAGCCTCGTAGATGTAAGCCGCCTCCTCACGCTCGCGCACCACCGCCCGGATCCGCCGCCCACTGATCTCCATCACAAACCCCGTCACCGCCGCGTCATCAATCAGCGGGAACACATACTCCGCCTCGATCACGTCATCCCACGGGTTCACAAATGTCTGCTTCACCGAAACACTGCCAACAAACCCCACCAGGTCCGCCCGCACCCGAACCCCATCCAATGGCAGCGCCCGCGTATCGCCCCGCCCCGCACGCGCACGCAGCCCGCCAACCCCGTCCCGATCCACCCGCCCATGCTGTTCCCAACTCTCGCCCCGCTCGATCACCCACAGCTCATCACCCGACCCAAGCCAGCTCAGATCCAAATCGTCCCCACCGCGCGCCCGCGCAGCATTGCCATCCCGCGTCGACCGCGAATACTCATCCCCGTTCCCGCCCTCCGGCACGATCGATTGATGCAGCCCACCCGAGCCATACCGCCCGCCCGCACCCTCGCACCCGACAACAACCATCGCCGCGCACACCGCGAGAGCCACCGCCGCGACCACACCAACCTTGCAGAAATCCAGTCTCACGATGCGTCTCCTTCATCGTCAATCACTCTGACAACCTCGACCCGCGCGTCGATCAACGCCCCCGCTGCATCACCCGCCGTCTGCAATGTCCCCACCACATGCCCCGCTCCGCCCCGCACAAAGAAGTGCACCCGCGCCACCCGCACCCGCCCGCTCGGCAGCTGCTCATCCAGCGAAAAATCACCGATCACCACACGCCCACCCCGCAGCGCCGCCTCGTCGTAGTACGCCGCCTCGGAATACACACCGGTGCCCCCCTCCACGCCAGTCAGCTTCATCCCCTCCCCCGGGCGAACCTCCACCTGCCACGCGCCCAACCCAACCCCCGTCTCGACGATCACGTCATACGCAACAAACTCATCCGTACCACCCTGACCGCCCATCCGCTGCGCGCCCAGCGCCGCAAACCCCAAGACGCACATCAACACCATCGCGCAAGCCCGTCTCATCGCACCACCCCCAGCGTCTGCATCCCACCACCGTCACCACCAAGCGATACCGCCATTGTCGCCACCCGTTCCACATCCCCCCGATCGATCACCCCATCCCCGTCAACATCCCGCCCCTGCCCATCCGCAACCGCCCGCGCCAGAATCAGCGCATCGCGCATATCCACCAAACCATCCCCATCCAAATCCTCCGCAATGGCAACGACCCCACCCGGCTGCACCGCCCCACCACCGCTCAACCAAACCCCGCCTCCAACAATCCCGATGACCGCCGCAACCGCGCCCCCGCGCACTGCTCGCCGCGTCACCCGCCGCCTCCTGCCAACCCGCCTCGCGCCGCCCAGCACCGCGAGATCAACGCTCCCCGTCACCCCCCCACCAAGACCCGCCCCATCACCGAGCCCGCGCAACAATCCCGCAAGCCCCTCCGGCATCCCAACCCCCTGTTCATCTGTCCGCCACGAATCGTTCATCGCATCCGCTCCGAATACCTGTCTAGCGCGCAACCCCGTCGCCGGGTTCACCCTGATCTGCCTCAAACCACTCTCGAAGCCCATCCATCTCCCGCAGCCCCTTAATCGCATGATGAAGCCTGCTTTTTACGGTCCCCACCGGCACGCCCACCGCCACCGCAATCGACGCCAGGTCCATCCCGTGCATAAACCGCAGCTCCACCACCTCCCTGTGCGTCTCGCCGAGCCCCGCCAGCGCCCGCTCGATCGCCGCCCGCGACCCCCCATCGCCATCACCCACCGCCACCTCATCCCCAGCCATCCCCACCGCGATCTCGTCCCCGCCCCCCACCTCCCGACGCTTCCTGTAGATCCCCGCCGCGCTGCTCCGCACCACCGGATACAAAAACGTCGTGAACTTCGCCGTAAGACGAAACCCCGGTGCCTTCTTCACCACATACGCGAACACCTCCTGCACCACATCCAGCGCATCCGCGTGCCGCCGTGTCATCCGCAGCGCCACCCGGTACACCCAGCCCTTGTGCCGCGCGTACAACTCCGCGAACGCGCCGTCCTCACCGCGAGCCGTCAAGCGCATCAGCGCCTCGTCATCAAATGTCGTGTAATCCTTGCGTGCCATGCGTCGCGCCCGTCCGGCACGCCACATGCGCACCACAGACACAACACACTACCACCCCCCCACGCCCAACGCCCCCCCACTCCATCCGCCCGAGAGCCCGATCACTCCACCGGCGACACCTCGTCCCACTGCACCACCACCGGGCGCGCCCCGCCAAAGTCCGACTCATCGATCGTCACCATCTGCGGAACAACATTCCCACCGATGATGCTCTGCACCGCGCTCGGCGTCACCAGCTTCTCAGCAACCAGCCCCCTGTTGAAGTACACCTTCACCACATACGCCGCCGCAGGATCCGCAACCCCGAAGTGCGCCCACTGAGGCGTTGTCCCCGCGTACCCGCGCGCCGCGAAGATAGTCCGCTGACCCAGATACGTCGTCCCGTCCTGCGCGTACATCTCAACCTTCACCCCGTTCGCGCTTATCGGTGTCCCGCCACCACCGCGCCCGACGACCCGTACCTTCAGATAATTCGTATCGTCCGTCGTATTCTTCAGCAGCACGCTGTCGCCGTTCTCGTTGCTCACGGCGATATCCAGATCACCATCATTATCGAAGTCAACAAACACCGAATCGTTACCCTTCCGCGTGCTCACCGGCTCGTTATCCAGCGCCACAAAGTTGTAATTAGGCGACCCCTGATTCTCATAGATCACATCCGCACCGTCGTACACCGCGATCAATAGATCCAGATCACCGTCGTTATCAAAGTCGCCCCACGAACACCCACGCTGCACGCCGGTATTGGTGAACCCCGCCGAGCCGCCGACCTCCGCGAAACTCCCGGTAGCCGTGTCCCAATCGATATCATTCCGGTACAGCCGCGTCCGCTCCCCGGAGTTCTCCGCGCAGTACACCAGATCCAAGTCGCCGTCGTTGTCGTAATCGCCCCACGCCGAACCGCGCTTGTCGTATGCCCCACCAGCCGTCTCAGTGATCCCCGTCGCGCCGTAGAGCGTAAATGTCCCGTCGCCATCGGATAAAAACAGCTTCGTCGTCCCCGCGTGGTGCAGGAAATCCAGCAGCCCATCGCCGTTCACATCACCGCTGCTTGAGTTGTCACCGATCGCGGGTGAATCACCCAGCCCCGTGCCCAACGACGAATCGCCGACCAGCGACAGAGGTGACTCTCCATCGTTCTTCGTAAACCACCGCGCCGATGTGCCGCACACCACCAGATCACACCACCCGTCCCCATCGAAATCGTTGCTCACAACCCCGTCCGGCGCGTACACCTCGGGGAACCCCGCGTTCCCCTCGTAGCTGAACCCACCGACGCCGTTATTCTCGAAATACGCCTCGTAATACAACCCTCGCCCGCCCCAGTAATCCAGATCTCCGTCGTTGTCGAAGTCCGCCAGCGCTCCCTGACGCGACGGATCATTCGCAAACGCAGCCGAGGTAAACGTCCCGTCGTTGTTGTTGATAAACAAAAACGCGCTCGAACCCGTCGCGAAGCAGTCCAGATCACCGTCGTCGTCCACATCACCCCAGTGCAGCCCGGCCCCGTACATCGCGTAGCTGTTCGTCAGCGTCTCCTCGAACCCGGAACCGGAAGACACATCCACATACACCGGCGCAGCGCTCGGATCCCACTCATACGCGCCCGTATCCCACCCGCCCAGATACGGCCGCATCCGGCTGTCGATATCCACAACCGTCCACGAACTCGCGTCCATCGCCGTGCTGATCGCGGGAGAACCGGCACCTACTCGCGGGATCGTCAGGCTTGTCAGCAACGGATCCACCGTGCGGTCCGTTGCATCGATCGATGCACCGCCCCCGACATACCCCTGCGCCGCATCCCAAAAGATGTTGTCCGACTGCGTACTGCCCGAATCACCCTTCCCCTTGAGCGCGTTCTTCCCGACATGCGCAATGATGTTGTTGTGGATCTTCATCTCACTCTTCGATCCACACTGTATTCCGTGGTCATTGCAATCCGCGATCGTGCAGTTCACCACCTCCGCATCGTATTTGTTCTTTACATATATTCCCTGTTTCCCGCATCCCACGATCGCGCAGTTCACAATCACCCCTTTACCCTTCTTAATGTACACCCCGTTCTTGCCCGCCCCGACGATCCGCGTCCGCCGAATCGTGACGGTATCCGACTTCTCATCCAACTCGATCCCGTTCTCTGCCGGATTCTGGATCAGGCAGTCCTCGACCACCAATGTCCCGTTCTCGACATCAACTCCCTCATCCGCTGAATCCAGAATCTCGCACGATCGCAGCGTGACCGTCGCCCCGTCATCCACCTCCATCGCATCATCACCGGAATTGACAAACGTGCATGACGTAAACGTAGTGCCATTGCTCTCCTTGATGATCACCGTATCCCCGGAGTTGTTCCCGTCGATCACCAGGTTCGTCAGAGATACGCGCATCGATCCCTTCACCTCCACCGTCTTCTCTCCCCACTTCACACGCACCTCACCCGAATCGCCCGTATATGAGCCGCTCGGATCACCTATCAGGCGCAGCTCGTTCGAACTGGAGTCGTCCGTGTCGATCTTGATCTTCTCGTTGTACGTCCCCGCCCCGATGTAGATCGTGTCGCCCGAGCTCGTGTGATCCACCGCGTACGTGATCGTCCGCCACGCCTTGCCAGCGCTCGTCCCGACGTTCCCATTGCTCCCGCTCGTGCGAACGTAGTACGTCCCGCTCAGCGTAAACCCACCTCCATCGTCGTCGTCGTCGTCGTCGTCATCGTCGTCATCGTCGTCGTCATCGTCGTCGTCGTCGTCGTCATCGTCGTCGTCGTCGTCGTCATCGTCATCGTCGAGCGCACCGATCATCACATGAGCCGTCATGCCCGACGCGCAACGCGCCGCCCACCCAGACCCGACCGCGATCGACGCGGCTGCGGTGTGCCCGTAGCAAACCACCACCAACAGCGCGAACAACCCGAACCAAAAACGACCCGCTTCAACGATTGTTCCAATGTTCGTGCGCATGATTTATGCCTCCCGGGCTGCAGATAACCAACCGCGTGCGCCGAACCACCACCCGCGCGCCGCCATACCCGACAACGCCGCGCACGCATCTGTACTCTTCTATTCAGATCGGCTCTGAGAACCACCCACAATCCCCCCGCCGCCAACCGCCCGCCGACCCTCCCCGCATCCCCCGCGCCCCCCGCGCAACCCTTCCACACCCACCCCCCATAACCTCACCCGCCGCCCGGGCGCACCGCGCGGTCCAGGCGGCGCAGATCGATCGCCAGCTGATCGCCCTCGTCCAGATCCATCCCCGAGTACGCCCCGATGATCATCCCCTCCGGATCCAACAGCAAAAACCGTGTCGAATGCACGATGTTCGCCATGCTCGTGCCGTCTGCCAACAGGATCGGCGTGTCCTCGTCAACGTACTGCGAAAAACCAAGGTCTTCGGTCACGATCCCGTTCACCGTGGCTGCATCACCCGTCAGAAAAAACCACCGCGTGGTATCGATACCGAGATTATCCGCGTATTCGCGCAGTGCTTCCGGAGTGTCGTGCGTCGGGTCCACCGAGATCGACACGATCCGATAGTTCAGATCGCTCGTCGAATGGTGCAGGCGCAGCAGGTTCGCCGACATCACCGGGCACGCCGTCTTGCAGTTTGTAAACGTAAACGCGAGCACCGTGTGCTTGCCTTGCAGCACGCTCTGCGTGCGGAGCACTCCGTCCTGATCGAGCATCTCGAAGGGCCTGATCCGCAGCGTACTCAGGTACGCCACCATCTCCGGATCCTGCGAACTCAACACCTTCTTCTCTCCGAGACTGTGACGCACCGAACCGAGCAGTACGATCGATATCACAACACCGATCGTCACGAAGAACGACACGATCATGATGATCACGATGGTCATATTCGCACTGTTGCCGGCACCGCCCTCTCTGGTGTACCGATCCCGATTGCCCACGCTGTCTTTCATCGAACTACCCTTTCCCGCCCGACCGCCCGAACACAAAGAGCGCGACCCAGATCAACACGATCGGCGTCGCAATACACATGCCCCATCCCCCGACAACCCAGTCGCCAGCCTCGGCTCCACGCAAGGACCACTCCATCGCGCGGTGCATCCAGTGCGCTGGGTTGAGGCGCACGACCACCGCGAGCCAGAGCGACGATCCCTCGACCGGGAATAGAGCGCCGCTCAACAGCCACATCGGCATCAGCACCAGGTTCATCACGCCGTGGAACCCCGCCGTTGAATCCACCCGCCACGCGAGTACCAACCCGAGCGCCACGATCGACGCGGATGCGCATGCCCCCGCGAGCACCACCCCGAGCACGCCCATCGGCGAATACGTTACACCCGCAAACAATCCAGCCGGGAGCAGCACCAGCGCCTGCGACAGCGCAACCACCGCGCCCCCGCCGATCTTCGAGAGCACCAGCGCACCGGAGCCCGCCGGGCTCACCAGCACCGACTGCAAAAACCCTTCGTGTCGATCCTCGATGAGCGACATCGCCGAAAATACGGAGCTGAACAAAATCACCATCAGCATCATGCCGGGCAGCAGATACACCCCGTACCCCCCCACTTCCCCCACCACTCCCCCCGCCTGCGCAATGCCCGGGCGGGCGAACGAATCGCCCAACCCCGAAGCCGCCAGCACCCACAGCACCAACGCCGTCAGGACCGCGACCGCGATCCGAGTCGGTTGGCGCAGCACACGCACGATCTCCCTGCGCATCAGCAACAAGCCCGCACGGTTCACGCGTCCACCTCGGTATCTTCATCGAGCGTTGCGCCCGTCTTCTCGAGAAACAGATCAGCAAGGCTCGTCGTGCCCACCCGCACCTCGATCCCCCGCCCGATCAATTCATGCGCGATGTCCGACATCCGGGCACCGTCCCCGCGCGCGATCACCCGCCCCGCGCCCTCGCTCACCTCCAGCCCGAACTCGCGCAGCACGACCGCGCCGTCGGGTGTAGTTTCGAGTGTGCGCTCGTCCGAGATTGCCCGGCGCAGCTCATCGAGCAGTTCATCCACGACAATCCGCCCCTCGTTCATCATTACTACGCGGTCGCACCGCTCTGCTTCTTCGACATGGTGCGTGCTCATCACCACTGTCATCCCGCGTTCGTCGCGCACAGACTCAAGCCGCTCGAAGAACCGCGCCCGCGCCGATGGATCGAGCCCCGCCGTTGCCTCGTCGAGCAGCAGCAACTCCGGCTTGGAGAGCAGCGCCCGCGCGAGATCCACACGGCGCACCAGCCCGCCCGACAACGCGCCCACCCGGTCGTTCATCCGATCACCAAAGCCCAGCTGCTCGCCCAGCTCCGCGATCCGCGCCGCGCACTCACGCGGTTCGATCCCGTGCAGCGCCCCCTGCAACTCCAGGTTC
>JAJDDG010000024.1 GCA_029260435.1 Phycisphaerales bacterium
CGTGCTCGGCTTGGTCGTCCACCCCTCGGGCACCGTCCACAGGATCGACCCCGAACTCGCCGACGCTCCAGCATCCGACATCGCCGGCGCCGCAACCGGACCAACACGCTCCACAACGTACGAACCGATCTCATCCTCACCACATCCACAACATACGAAGGCGGCGAATCCGAGCAAAATCATGGAGAGGCATGAGCGGATGATCCCGGATTGAGTTGCTGCGAATGAAGAAAAATTCCCGTTGAACATGACCTTGGTTCCCTCGTGGATGACAGTGCGCGGAGCTTGCAAATATGCTCGTGGCTCACGCGGATTTTACCTTGCGTTGTTTTATCGTCATCCCCCGGTGAAAAAAAATGGACGATGTCGAAGACACCAGAATAGATCCGAGTACGCACCGGGTACAGCGGGGGCAGCCCAAGATGTGGGAGAAATACAGCGAAAATTGAACCACTACGACCCCACGATCCTCTGGAGGATCGCATCGACATTATCGCCAGCATCGCCGAACAGCATGCGGGAATTATCTCGGAAGAAGAGCGGGTTCGGGATGCCCACGTATCCGGTCGCAAGAGATCGTTTCATAACAATAGTGACCTCTGCGTCCCAGACTTCCAGCACGGGCATGCCAGCGATCGGGCTGTTGGGGTCTTCGAGAGCGCTGGGATTGACGATGTCGTTCGCGCCAATCACCAGCACCACGTCGGTGTTTTTGAGTTCGCTATTGACCTCGTCTATCTCGAGCACGATGTCGTAAGGCACGTTTGCCTCGGCGAGCAGCACATTCATGTGCCCCGGGAGTCGTCCGGCAACAGGGTGGATCGCGAAGGTGACATCCGCCCCTGATTTGCGGAGGATCTCGACAACACGCGCAAGCGAATGCTGCGCGCGGGCGACCGCCATGCCGTACCCGGGCACGACGACAATTTTCTTCGCGTGCTTGAGGATCTCGACGGTCTCGTTGATATCGATCGGTGTGTGCTCGCCATCGATTTCTACAACAGTCCCCCCCGTAGTGCCAAAGCCCCCGAGCAGCACGTTGGCGAACGAACGGTTCATCCCTCGGCACATGATGAGACTGAGGATGGCGCCGCTGGAGCCGACGAGCGCGCCGGTGACAATGAGCAGATCGTTGGCGAGCATAAACCCGGCGGCGGCGGCGGCCCATCCGGAGTAGCTGTTGAGCATTGATACAACAACAGGCATATCAGCGCCGCCGATCGCCATGACCATATGCGCACCGAGAAACCCGGTGAGAAGCGTCGCGATTGAGAGCACAAGCAGGGCGGTGTTGTGCTCTTGTGTACGCGTAAAAATAACGCCGAGCACGATCGTGACAACCACGACCGCGAGATTCAGAAAATGCCGAGCAGGAAGAAGCAGGGGTTTGCCCGAGAGGCGCCCATCGAGTTTGGCGAACGCGATCACGGAGCCGGTAAACGTGATGGCACCGATCCCGATCCCGATGTAGATTTCGATGTCATGGATCAGCCGCTCGACGCCCTCGACGCCCTCGAGGTGCGCGCCCGGATCGAGCCACGTCGCAAATCCCACGAGCACCGCCGCCGCGCCGACAAAGCTGTGGAGCAACGCAACAAGTTGCGGCATATTCGTCATCTTGACGCGGGCAGCAAGAACCGCCCCGATGATGATCGCGGGGATGAGGGAAGCGGCAAGCTCCACATACCCGCTGGAAGCGATGCCCGCTGCTGTTGCGAGGAAAGCGATGATCATGCCGATGACGCTGAACAGGTTCCCGCGCCGGGCGGTCTCAGGGTTCGCAAGCCCCGAGAGCCCAAGAATAAAGAGCGCTGCGGCGATGATGTAGGCGACAGTGATGAGGTTGGGTGACATCGAAAGACGCCTCGGAGAAAGAATTACTTGCGGAACATGGCGAGCATCCGCCGGGTAACAAGAAAACCACCCGAGACGTTAATAGCGGCGATGAACACCGCGATAATCCCGAGGATCGTGGCAGGCTCGGATAGAGCACCGGAGAGATGGAACATCCCGCCGATCAGGATGATGCCGCTGATGGCGTTGGTCACGCTCATGAGCGGTGTGTGCAGCGCAGGGGTGACATTCCAGACGACCTGCCAACCCACGAAGCACGCGAGAACAAAGACAGTGAGGTGGCTTAAGAATGATTCAGGGGCGCGCCACCCGACAAGGAAAATCGCGAGCCCGGCGAAGGCGAGCCAGAACAGCCCGGCGTGCCTCCGGAAAATGGATTGCTTCGACTTGGACTCCTGCGCTCCACCCTCGGTCCACGTTTCGGATTGTACCTGGGGAGCTGGCGTGACCGGCTTGACCTGTGGCGGCGGCCATGTGATCTCGCCCGCGTGAGCCACGAGGGCACCGCGGACAATCTCGTTTTCAAGATCGATCTTGAAATCTTCGGCGCCGCCCATCTCGTCGATCATGTTGGCGATGACAGAGGCGTACAGCCAGCTCGTCTGGATCGCCATGCGGCTCGGCAGGTCGGTGTATCCGATGATCTGTACGCCGTGGTGGACTACAACCTCACCCGGTTCAGTCAGAGTGCAGTTGCCGCCCTGCTGCGAAGCGAGATCGACAATGACCGCGCCTTCCCGCATGGATTCGACCATGCCCGCGGTGATCAGCTTGGGCGCGGGTTTTCCCGGGATGAGCGCAGTGGTGATGATGATGTTGGTGTCCATCGCCTGCTGTGCGAAGAGTTTCATCTCCGCCTCGATGAACTCCTTGGACATCGTCTTGGCGTACCCACCCGCGCCCTCGCTCTCCTCATCGAAGCTGAGCTCCAGGAACTCGGCACCCATACTCCTGATCTGTTCGCCGACTTCGGGGCGTGTGTCGAACGCTCGTACGATCGCTCCGAGCCCCTTGGCGGCACCGATCGCCGCAAGTCCGGCGACGCCAGCGCCGATGACGAGAACCTTCGCGGGGTGGACTTTTCCGGCGGCGGTGCTCTGCCCAGCGAAAAATCGCGGGTAGGCATTGGCGGCCTCGATCACCGCTCGGTACCCGGCGGCATGAGCCATCGCGCTGAGCGCATCCATAGTCTGAGCACGGGTGATGCGTGGCACACAGTCCATCGCAATCACAGTCGCGTTGCGTGCGGTGAGCCGCCGGAGAAGATCTTCATTCTGCGCGGGCCAAATAAAACCAATCAGGCATGCTCCCTCTCGGAGCAAATCTGCCTCGTGATAATTCAGGGTCGGATGCACCCCCGGGGGGTTCACCTTTAAGACGATGTCGCACTCGCTCCAGATCCGACGCGGGTCTTCAATGATCTGGGCACCGCTCTCGACGTACACCTCGTCGAGATGCTCTGCATCAGCCCCGGCTCCCTGCTCGATCCAAACCTCGAAGCCGGATTGGCAGAGGCGCTTCGCGATGCGTGGTGTGCATGCAACTCGACGTTCTAACGGGGTGATCTCTTTGGGGATGCCGATGCGCATAGTGGTCGCACAGCATAAGCGATTTTACACGCGCACAGGGCTTTGCAACCGTTCCGAGCTACTTGATTTCCCAGGTATCGTTCCCGTTGATAAGTGTCTGGAGATCGGGCTCACCATGACGTTCGAACGAGGCTTTGATCTGCTTCTGAACGAGTGTGTCATAGGTCGGCTTGTCGGGATTCGCGTGGATGATGCCGAGGGGCTCGGGGAACTGAGGGTGGGACATCTGCGCGTACAGGAATGCGAGGGAATGATCGGTCTCATCGTGAACGATGAGATCGCTCTCGGTTACTCCGTTCCCGAGTTCGACAATCTCCATCTTGCCCTGATGAAAGCGGATCCCCTTGTCGCGGTCTTTGCCGAAAATCAACGGCTTGCCGTGCTCAAGGAAGATCGTGGCATCGGCTTTCGTGTCCTTCTGAGAGGCGTAGAACCAGGCCTGGTGGTTGAAGATATTGCAGTCCTGGTAGATCTCTACAAAGGAGGTGCCCTTGTGCTCGATCGCACGCTGGATGACCACACTGAGATGCTTCATATCGATGTCGATCGAGCGAGCGATAAACGTACACCCGCAGGCAACTGCAAGGCTGATGGGGTTGATGGGGTAGTCGATCGACCCAAAGGGCGTGGTGGCGGTCACCTTGCCGAACTCGCTGGTGGGCGAGTACTGCCCCTTGGTGAGCCCGTAGATCTTGTTATTGAGCAGAAGGATGGTGAAATCGAGATTTCGACGCATGGCGTGCATGGTGTGATTGCCGCCGATTGATAGCAGGTCACCATCGCCCGACACAACCACAACATGCAAATCGGGGTTGGCAAGCTTCACCCCGGTAGCAACCGCCGGCGCACGCCCGTGGATGGAATGCACGCCGAAGGTATCCATGTAATACGGGAACCGTGCGGCGCATCCGATGCCGGAAACAAAGACAAAGTCTTCCTTGCGGAACGGGAGCTTGGGGAGCACCTTCCGCACGCAGGTGAGGATGGCGTAGTCGCCGCACCCCGGACACCAACGCACATCCTGATCGGTGGTGAAGTCCTTGGCGTTGAGGACGGGGAGGCTTGTGTGATTGGCGCAGGTCATCGGTCTTGGCCTTTCGAAGAATCGTCCATGATCTCGGAGATCCGCTGGGTGAGGTATTCCACATTGAACGGACGCCCGCGCATGACATTGATCCCGATCGCGTCGATCAGGAATCTGGCTCGGATGAGCATGCGGAGCTGACCAAGGTTGATCTCGGGGATAATCACCGTCTTGAACCGGGAGAGGACTTCCCCAAGGTTCGACGGGAAAGGGTTGATGTAGCGGAGATGCGCCGAACTGACCGATCGCCCCTCGGCGCGGAGCTGATCCACCGCGGTCGTGATGGAGCCGAATGTCCCGCCCCACCCAAGCACTAGTGCGTCGCCCGAGTCGGGCCCGCGAACCTCAAGCGGCGGAATAGTCTTGACAGCACGTGCGACTTTCTCTTCGCGAATACGGACCATCTCGTGGTGATTGTCGGGGTCGTAAGAAACATTACCCGTCTCGGCTTGCTTCTCAAGCCCGCCGACGCGGTGCTCATACCCCGCGGTCCCCGGGATCGCCCACTCACGAGTGAGCGTTTCCAAGTCGCGTTTGTAGGGAAGGAAATCTTCACCCGGAGAAGTCAGCGGCGCAGGATGCGTTACTTCAATCGGGGGAATATCGTTCATATCAGGGATCAGCCACGGCTCCGCGCCGTTGGCAAGGTACGCATCGGACATGAAAATGACCGGGCACATGTGCAGGAGCGCCAGACGCACGGCCTCGATCGCCATCATGAAGCAATCCGATGGGCTGCACGGCGCAATCACGATGCACGGGCTCTCACCCGGACGCCCGAAGAAGGATTGGAGCAGGTCCGCCTGTTCCGTCTTGGTCGGCATGCCCGTCGCAGGACCGGCACGCTGCACGCTCACAACGACGAGGGGCAGCTCAAGCATGACGGCCAACCCCATCGCCTCGGACTTCAGAGCAACACCCGGACCCGACGTGCCGGTGATACCAATATCGCCTGCAAAGCTCGCACCGATGGCGGCGCACACCGCAGCAATCTCGTCCTCCGCCTGAAATGTCTTCACACCGAAATGCTTGAGATGAGAGAGACCGTGAATAATGTCCGAAGCAGGGGTAATGGGATAGCTCGCGTAGACGATTTTTTTGTTGGCCTTCTGAGCCGCAGCCACAAGCCCGAGCTCCGTGGCTTTGTTCCCGCTGATGCGCCGGTACAACCCCGGCGGATGGGTGGCGGGCAGGACGCGGTAGCGCGACGGGAACAGCTCCGCGGTTTCGCCGAAGTAGTACCCCGCCTTGAGCGCATTGATGTTGATCTCCGCGATCTCGGGCTTCGACTTGGCTTTCCCGAAGACCTCCTCGAAATATCGCACAGATGATTCGATCGGGCGTTCATAGAGCCAGTACACGATCCCGAGAGCGAACATGTTCCGGCACCGATCGACCGCTTTGGCGCCGATGTCAGATTCTGTGAGAGCCTCGCGGGTAAGTCGACTCATCGGCACACAGACCAGCGTGAAATTGGAAGTGAGTTGCTCGTCCAGGAGCGGGTTATAGTCTTGGGGGTACCCGCATTTCTTCAGGTTAGTCGTGTTGAACTCGTCTTCGTTGACGATCACAATCCCGCCCGGCTGGACATCTTCGATATTGGCCTTGAGCCCCGCAGGGTTCATCGCGACCAGCGCGTTCACCGTGTCACCGGGAGTAAAGATGTCGTGGCTCGAGAAATGGACCTGGAAGCCGGAGACGCCAAACATCGTGCCGCGTGGGGCGCGGATCTCTGCGGGGTAGTCCGGAAGCGTCGCGAAGTCATTCCCGAGGAACGCAGAGGTGTCGGTGAACTGCCCGCCTGTGAGCTGCATGCCATCGCCCGAGTCGCCACAAAAGCGGATGACGACAGAATCGAGGGTGGTTGGTTCGGTGGGAGTTTGGGTGGGTTGCGGGGTCATTTCGACCATCTCCGAGAGGTAAAATACGAGGGCTAATGTCTCAAACGGGGCAAGATAACCACTGTGGAAGTGTCAGACTACTCACAGAAGAATCGACAGCCGAACGACCAGCCATCGACAAAAAATCCATGCCGCCAAGATGAATTTAGAAAGTGTATCCAGGTTGGAGTTGCCCGGGACAAGCAACGGAAAAAACTCACAGGAAATCAATCCGAACGATCATTTTCGAGCAGTTTTTGCGTGTGACTACGGGAGGCATCTCGTGAATGGGTTCCCCACGAGTACCCGCACCAAGGATCCTCTCTCCCTGATCATCGATCAACGGCGAACGCTTCCCACAGGGCTTCGGCATTCATGATTTCACCGCCGAATTCCTCCAGGGCGGCGTCAGCATCCGAGCGATTTCCGAATGCAGCGGTTTCGGAAGCCATCGGTGTTCGCAGCTGGGGTGAAAGCAGGAAAAACGCCCGCTCGGTCTGAATCCACCCGCTCGTTGAGTAGTCGTGGGCCCATCGCGTGGTTATCACCTGCTCGGGGTGGGCATGCTCGAAGTTGATCTGGCAGTTGTAATCATCGAACAGGCGAGCCTCCTGCCCGCGTGTCGATTCAACAATCGTCGCGGCGACGAATCGCTCGTCACTCAGGATCATCCCGCACTCATCACAGACCGAGCTGTCAAGGTGGACCACGGGCGGGCCGTCCTGCGCCGCGCGGTCGCATCCGGTGAGGAAACAGAGTACGGCGCAGATCGACAACGCAAACACGATACCACGAGTCATACGGAGTTCCTTCTCAAAAAAGCGAACGTCGCCACCGCCAGCGGGAGGATCGTCCACGCGGTGAGCACGAGTGCGAGCATCCAAATGAGGGCATCTCCGTATGTCTGGGTCGCATACATCCCTACCGGGCCGAGGACATCGAGTGACGCGTTCATGTTCACAATGACAGACATTTTAAACGCC
This sequence comes from Phycisphaerales bacterium, assembly GCA_029260435.1. Classification (GTDB taxonomy): domain Bacteria; phylum Planctomycetota; class Phycisphaerae; order Phycisphaerales; family UBA1924; genus OFTM74. The sequence continues at coordinate 7,391 of JAJDDG010000024.1, forward strand.
TGCAGGGGATTGAGCACGCCGAGTGCGAACACCTCTTGCACCCGCAGCTTGAATAAAACGGTTCCTGCCATCAAGCCAAGGTCACTGACGAAGACAAGAATAAGCCAGACAAACAGCCCGATGCCCGTCGCGACCCCGGTCCTGCGCGAGAGCACAGAAATCAGTATGCCGATCGAGAGCATCGAGATAGACAGGGCGCATGTGAGTGCAGTGAGCATCACGAACGTAGAGATGCCGACACTCCCCGCACGCCACGCCAATACCATCGCGCTGATCCCAAACCCCAGACACAGCGAACACGCCAGCGCCACCCCGAGCCCGAGGTACTTGCCGAGCAAGACCTGTGTTCTTGAGACCGGCTGTGCGAGTAGGTAGAGGAGTGTGCCCCGCTCGCGTTCGCCAGCGATCGAGCCCGTTCCCGCGACGAGCGCCATAAGCGGGACGACCAGCATGATCAGGTTGAGCAGCCCCGCGGTCGTCCGTCCGAACCCCGCGAAGCCGTGGCTGCCGACGCCGCTGAGCGACATAAAGGAAACCGTAACCGCGAGGATCGTGAACGAAACCGTGTAGAGCACAAACCATCGGCTCGAGAGTGCATCGCGGAATTCACGACGCGCAAACGAATAGACACCGCCGAAAAACGAGCGGTGCCGATGGGTTCCTGCCAGTTTGGCTGTAGGTGCGATCGCGCTCATGGCGAAGCCTCCGGACTCGAAATTCCCTCTATGAGTTCCATATCCCGGACCTCGATATCCGCGCGGGAGAGGGCGTGGATCGGTGCCGCTTTGCGATCCCTGGAGACCGCAACACAGAGCCCGTGCCCGTTGAGATGGACGGCGTGCCCGGCATCGCGCAGAACCTTCGCGGCATCACTCTCGGATGCCATCGTCAGGTGCAGGCGGATCATCTGCACGCCCGATTCGTTCGGCCACATTTCACTCGGAGTCGTATCCTGGATCGCCTTGCCCTGATCCATCACAAGGATCCGGTCGGCCAACGCGATGACCTCATCGGGTCGGTGCGACGCAAACAGCAATGTCTTACCGCATTGTTTGAGGCGGGCGAGTGTCTCGGAGACCTCGCCGCGACCCGCAGCATCAAGGTTTGAAGTCGGCTCGTCCAGCACGATGATCGCCGGGTCAGAAAGCAGGGCGATCGCCAGCGCCAGACGCTGCTTCATTCCCCCCGATAGATCGCGCACGCGCTTCCGCTCGTGCCCCGTGAGCCCCACGGTGTCGAGCGCCGTCTTTGCAGCGTGCTTGTCCATTCGGCGCAGAGACGCGAAGAACAGGATCGCCGCATCGAGGCGGGCATCGTCGTGGAACGCGAGTTCCTGGGGGACGTACCCCGCGAGCGAGCGAGCCTGCCGACCACGCCGTTTGACATCGACTCCGCCGATAGATGCCCGCCCCTGAAAACGAATCACCCCGAGCAGGCATCGGATGAGGGTTGTTTTGCCCGCACCATTGCTGCCCCAGAGTGCGAGTGCGCAACCGGGCTGTAACTCGAAGGAGATATCGTCCACGGCGGTTGTCCGACCGAATGACTTGGTGACATGCTCGGCGATAATCATGCCGCGCCCCTCTTTCCATTGCCCGGGATCCTCGCGGGTAGCGAGCCGATCCGAGACAGCCTCCAACAGGATACCCCCGAGATTGCAACCAACCCAAGGCCCAATATCGCCATAGGCCAACCGGATGTCATAGTGCTGTTCGACGTCGTCTTGATCACGGGTGCCCGCGAGAGGGGCACGGGATCGACCAGCGTCGGCGCCGGGCGCAGCTCCGGGAACGCACGAGACGTGAGCTCTACCGCCTGCTGCGCGGGGCTGTACACAAACAAGCGGAGGTTCGGCTCCTTCGCGAGCATCGAGGCGAACAGACTCTGCGGTTCGTAAGCGAGATCGCCCACGCCGTCTTCGTCGAGATCGTATCCAGCGTAATCCGACCAGAAGTTTCCGGTGCCCTCTTCGTAGAAGGTGTTGAGGGAGAGATCTCCCCGCCCGTGCGTAGCCGCCTGCTGCTCGTTCTCCACAAAGGCGTTGGCGGTGAATACGTTGTCGTGCGTGATCGGCGTGGCGAGCATGCCAACCTCGTTGAACGCGACCATGTTGTCGGCAATGCGCCCGACCGAATCAACCGAGGAAGGGCTGTTGTCGATGTACAGCCCTACGCGATTCGCGAGCAGCGCATTATTCTTGAGGGTGATGTCGTCGCAGTCTTTCAGGCCGATGCCGTATCCACTTGCACCCCGGTTGTTGATCATCGTGTTGCCAATCAGGCGGATGGAGTTGCTGTACATCAGATACACACCGACCGAGTTGCCGACGAGTTCGTTTTCTAGGAGCACCGTGTTGTGGCTGTACATGAAGTGGAGCCCGTAGCGGCTGTCGCGCACCCGGTTCCGTGCGATTATGAGTTGCTCGGAATACCAGAAGACCATGTCACGGGAGCCTTGGATATCGTTGTCTTCGACGATGCAGTTGTGGCTCCACCAGAGCCGGATGCCGTCACCGCGTCGCCCCGCTTCGAGATCCTTGCCACGGACTGTGTTTCTCCGGATAACGCAATCCGGCGCAGATCGCAGGTCGATCCCGAAGAGTGCATCCTCGATGTGGTTGTCTTCAATAACCACATTCCCTGCCATCACCCGGATCGCCGCGGGTTCACCAGTGACTCTGGCCCCAGATCCCCGGACGGTAAACCCACGGAAGGTGACATCCATGCTCGTGATTTCAACAACGGTTCCCTCCCCGCCCCCATCGATCACGACCATACCCCGTCCGTCAAGCCGGACGCCCTTCTGAACCGTCAGCTTCCCCTCGTACGTTCCCGCAGGAACGTCTACGAGAGCCCCGGGCTGTGCAGCATCGATCAACTCCACGATCACGGAGGCCGAACGGACATCCTCGGGGGATGCAGCGGCAAACGAAAAACTGCTTGTGAGCATGATCACCAATGCCGAACAAATTGTGGTGATCGGTGTCTTCATGTTCTACGGTTCGCTCTGAGCAAGAGGCTTGTACGCTCTGCGGTGGAAATACAGAGACAACAACAATACAAATGATGCCGCTGTCGCCATGATGAGCCCCACACCCGGAACAGCCACAGTCTTGAACTGTCCGATCAAACCAGTCCCGAGGATTGGCGGGGCGAACGGATCGACAGAGTTCGAAAGCGGCGCGTCGGGATCCAGGTTCATCCCGAAGTGACTCATCCAGAGGTGCAGATCAATCAGGAACACCGCAGGGAAGAGCAGGGGGGGGAGCACAAGCAGCACCGCCCACCTGGTATGGATAAAGCCGACCATCTCAAGCAGCAGAACAAACCCGATCATCGCGTACACGCCGACCTGACGTTCGATCTGGGCAGCCTCGCCGAGTGGACGCATCCCGATGTAATGGTTGAGCCCGTCGATCTCCACCACATCACCGTCGAGATGGTTCAGATAGGCGGTGAGTTGCAGGTTGTCAGGGTACTGCGGCGCATGCAGATCCATATGCCAGTAAGGCATGAACAGCGAAATAAGCAGCAGCACTCTCGCGATAAGAATCAGAAACCCGGGCGTGCCGTAGCGCAGGTTGTTCTTGGCTTGTTCAGCAGGGCAGACGCGCGGCCCGATGATCCGTTCTACAAAGGACATATTATCGATCCTCTCCCCGGTAGGAGGTGCAGTGATCCGTGAATGAAAATCCACCGCGATGCGTTCCCGCAGCGCGGTAGGAGAACTTTATTCGTTCGGTTCGACCAGGAAGTACCCGATCATTTCAAGGTGGAGCGCCGAGCAGAACTCGGAGCAGTAGAACGGGAAGGAACCCGGCGTGTCCGCGATGAACTCGACCTTAGCCGTTTCACCCGGCTCCAGGCTCAGGTTGATGTTGTATTGCGGGATCGCGAAGCCGTGGGTCGCATCCACGGCGCGTTCCACATTCGTAATGCGCCAGACAACCCGGTCGCCTTGCTTGACCACAACGTGCTCGGGCTTGAAGTGGCTCCGAACCGCCGTCATGAAGACCTCGACAGTATCACCGCTCCGCTCGATGCGTTCCGATTTCGGCCGCGGGGCCATCGGATCGAGCCTCTGGTGCAGCGGGTCCCAACCGATCTCGGGGTAGACAGTCCATGGATCGAGCTTGTCGGCCTTGATCATCTGAGCGTAGTGCGGCTCGCCGATACCGATAGGCATATCGTAGATCACCGGCATCTCTGTGCCCTGTCCGCTGATGTCCAGGAGTTGGAAGTTCTGCGGCAGGAGCGGGCCGGTGGGGAAGAACCGATCAACCGACCACTTGTTGAACGACACAAGGTACTTGCCGTCAGGGCTGACGGTGTCACCCTCTGCAACACCGATGTGACCGACGTTGTAGTGCACCGGCGTCTTGTGAACGAGCGTCCAGTCCGGCTCGGGCGTGCCCGCACCGTATGACCCACCGAGCGTCCACCGCGCGACCGCAGAGTCGAGGAAGAGCGATGTGTACGCGTAGCCGTCAGGGCCAAACTGCGTGTGGAGCGGGCCGAGACCAACCTCAACCTGCGCTTCGAGAACCGAATCGAAATCGAGGATCGGCACATTGAACTCATCTTTGCCAGAGAAATTCTTGGACTCGATCGCCTTCATGATCTTCTCAAACGAGTAGACCGTCGCATGCGGATCGAGCTTGCCCGACACAACAATGAAATCACCCTTGGGCGCGACATCCACGCCATGCGGACTCCGCGGCTCCGGCGTGACGTGCAGCAGCCCCTCAGCAATGGCGGTCTCCAGCGAGATCACCGGGAACCCCTTGATCTGATCAACCTTGCCAGCTTTGTAGACCTTCTCGGCCTTTTTCCAGTCGATGATGTGCAGGTAGTCGGTGGCATTCCTGCTCACACCCGCTTCGAAAGGCGGGTTGTTGTTCTCGATACCACCCGTTGCCATCTCGGTGTTGATCGAGTTGAGGAAAATGTACCCATCGCTGATGCCCTTGCCCGCGTCGGCGATATCGTGCCAGTACGGAGGCAATTCGATCGCGAAGGACTTGCTCTCGTCGATGCGTCCCTTCTTGCGGTCGAACTTCCAAAGTGTGATCGAGCCCTTGTACTTCTCTTTGTACTCGCTGATCGGTGCGTAATCCGCACCCCACGGGACGGAGTACTGCGCGCCCTCGATCACGTATTCGGTGTTGGGCGTCACAAAAGTGCCGCCGTGGTCGCTGACCGTGAGGGGGTTCTTGAGGATCTGCTTCGTCTCGAAGTCACGCAGATCGATCACAGCCACCCGGGCGTTGATCTTGTCATTGATGAACAGCCACTGCCCGTCGTAGTCACCATTGGTTTCAGACAGCGCGGGGTGGTGCGTATCGCCCCAGAGATTCTCTTTACCGTTGACAAACCCTTCCGCAAGGATTTCTTCACCCACGCCGTATCCCCAACCCTGCCACGGTTCTGGAGTGAATACCGCGATGCTGCGAAGCAGCCGCATCGAAGGCACACCAATGACAAACACCTGCCCGGCGTGCCCGCCGGAGGAGAAGATGATGTAGTCATCCTTCATCCCGCTGGGCGTGAACGTTTTTGCCGCAGCGAGCAGGTCCGCTGTCGAAAGACCGCGCTCCTTCGCGATCTTCTGAACGTCGTTCATCGATTGTGCCGTGGCTTGACCGCCGATCACGACGCCGCCAAGACATGCCAACGCGGCACGTTTCCAAAATACACTCGGAATCTTCAACATGTCTGATACTCCTGATTCAAATCAGTTGGCCGCCGCATGCATCGCAATCGACACAGGCGCGGTGGGTTGATTATTGATGCAAACTACGGATGTACTTGATGATGTCGTTGATCTGCTCGTCTGTGATCGCGGGATTTCCTCCCTTGGGAGGCATATCCACGCCCGTTGTATTCTCAGCATCCCAGATCGGGCGCCCCGTCTTGATGAACGCCATGAGTTCCTCATCCGTCTTGGATGTGGTGAATTCGCTGGTGGAGAGCGGTTTGCCCAAACCCTCCATCCCCTCGCCGACGACCCCGTGACAAGCAGAGCAAGACGAGACAAACAAATCATGCCCGATCCCGCCGCTCCCTCCCATGAGCCCTGCCATTGATTCGCCCGTCATAATGTTCCAGTCTTCAACCGAAGCAAATGCCTGATCAGGATCCTGGAGTGTCCGCAGGTAATAGATCACGCTCCACAGCGCATCGTTGCCGAGGTTCATGTTCCCGCGTGCTGGCATCGCCTGTCCGGTTGTGTTCTCCGGGTCACCGGGCAGACGCCCTGTCGTGATTACCGAGAACAACGCATCGTCGTCCAGATCCTGCACGAACTCGCTGTTGCGGAGCGGCTTGCCGAGGCGTGCAACGCCGTTCGCATCCGCCCCGTGACACAGCGCGCACCCCATCTTGTACGCGGTCTCGCCCAACGCAATGCGGTCAGGTGTCACACCAAGGGCTTCCGCTTTCTGTGCCCACGGATGTACTACCGGCTCGGGAAGTGCCGCGACAATAATCCCGAGGATCCCCGGCAAGGTGAGCCCGATTACAACGATCGCTCCAACCGCATGCCACTTGTACTTGTCTGGATTCTGCTGTCCCATCGAACCGGTATCCCTTGGATCCGACACAGAATGATCCAAGTGATTTGAATCAGGCTTACTCATCACCAGTGTACCTCCTGCCTTCGCCGCAAATGCCCAGAACGAGTGAAGGCTGTGTTTCGGGGAATGTTGGTAAAAAGACTAACCGCAGAGAGGATAGTGGTCAAATGGATACACAATGAGTTTTTCGTCCTCACGCCGCTCTACGTCCGATCTGCAGGGGGGGGGGATATCTTGGGCAGCACCAGGGGTTTGTCGGTCGGGTCGCATATCGGGCGCTCGCCGTTGTTCTCATCTCCCGACAGAAGATCAGCGATGGAGGTGGCCTCGAATGCCTGTTTCATGAGGGCATATTGAGTGTCGAGCAAGCGATGGAGCGAGCAGAGACTTCGATGCCCCTTGATCCCGAGTGGGCACTCTTCAATGCGGGAAACACTTGAATCCGTAGCATTTAGCACGTCGAGCACGCTGATCGATGAGGGGATCTTGCCCAGCGAAAATCCTCCCTTGCTCCCCCGCTGGGCGATCAGGATGCCCTGCTTCGCAAGTGTCCGAAGCACTTTCTGAAGATACCCGACCGGAACCTGAATCCCTTTGGAGATTTCTTGGGCAGATGACGGCTCCGATGACCCCCGGATCCCCAGATACACCACCGCCCGCAGCGCATATTCCGATGTCTGAGATATCATGCCGTGGCTCTCGAAACCATCTTATGTGTACTTGGAGATCCAATATATCCCAGCCTACCGATTCAGGCAAATCTGCAAAATAATCGAGGCGAGCCACCGCTGGATCAACGATCCGCTCGACGCCATCTGAACCAGGCGATGTGGTCTCTCCCCCGCGAGCACGAGGCGGGAGCCAGATCGACTCAGAACACCTGAACTTGAGCAATGAACTCCGCTTGCAGAATCGACGACCGTTGAAACGAATGCACGCGGTGACCTCCGCGCAGCTCCAGACGCGCACACGTCGATCCGCAACCCCGCGCCTGCTCGCCTAACGAACAGGCACCACTAACAAGATAAAAATATTGCCACCGGATTCGCGCGTAGTTGGCCAGGATCGATGCCCGGTTTCATTTGAATCGAGTGTGTTTCAACCGACATAATCCGGAGGACCGCTTGCAATAAAACAGCTACAATGTGCGGGTAAAATTTCTGAATCGACAAGCACCGGGTTCTTGCACATACCCAATTCCCGTATGGGTCGATCGCAGGAACTGTGCAGCAACGACCAACCCGAGAGGATCCTATGTCTGCCGATAATGAGCTTCGCGCCCCAGCAACATTCAAAGCATTTGTCGAGAAATTCCCCGCACTCGGGGCAGCACACGAATCCGTCGCACAGGCGGTGGACCGTGCGGGCCCGCTGGACGCGAAGACCTGCGCGCTCATCAAAATGGGGATCTGCATCGGCGCGGGCCTGGAATCCGCGCTGCGGAGTCATGTCCGCCGGGCATCGCATCATGGTGCTTCGCCCGAAGAAATCGAACAAGCCATCCTGCTCGCGATGAATACCGTTGGTTTCCCAAGGACCGTCGCCGCCTGGCAATGGGCACACCAACAACTCGAACGCGACCGGAACGAGGGGTAAATCGTGCGTGTGGATGTTCTACTGTTCGGCCCCATCGCCCAGCGTGCTGGTCGGGCGAGTGTGCCCGTCGAGGTCGCAGAGGATGGAGCGACGCTCGCACATGTTCGCGCCGAACTCAACCGCATTGAACCAGAGCTCGCGCGAGACCTTGCTTCCTGCCGCCTTGCGGTAAACCACGCGTTCGCGGGCGAGAACACGCAGATCCAAACCGGTGACGAAATCGCTGTCATCGGCTTCGTATCGGGAGGGTAAATGATGCAGTCACTTTCGGTTTCCATCGTTGACGCCCCGCTCGCAGCCAACACTGCCACCCGCTCTCTCGCGGGTGCCGGGGCAGTAGTGGTATTTGATGGTGTAGTGAGATCCCTGGAGGGTGCCCGCTCCATTACCGGGCTGCGCTATGAAACGTACGACCCGATGGCGCAACATGTCCTCACCGCGCTCGCCCAAGAGGCGCTCGATAAATTCGGACTCATGGAGATCCATGTCGAGCACTCCCGCGGGCTTGTCGCAGCGGGTGAGTGTTCGTTCCGCCTCCGCATCGCCTCACCACATCGACGCGAGGCCTTGGACGCGATGGACTGGTTCATCGATCGGATGAAGCAGGACGCCCCCATCTGGAAGACCCCGGAGTTCTCAACAGATGGCGACGCACCACCACCCGCGAACCCCGTCCAGCCCGAGCCCGAAGCGAAAGTGCCGTCATGAATGTGATTCCTCCACCAAAGACATCGCTTAGATCGCTAGACGAAGCGCACGCCGAGTTGCTCGCTCGCCTTGCGCCGGTGCCGACCGAGTCCGTGCCACTCGCCGAATCGCGGGGGCGAGTACTCGCCCAGGACATCAACGCCGATCGCGCGAGCCCGCCCGTGGATGTCAGCGCGATGGACGGGTACGCGCTGCACACCAGAGATCTACACACCCTTATGCAAGATGGTCTGCCGGTCGAGGGTGAAGCAGCGATCGGCACGCCCATCAGAACGCTCGCATCCGCAACCGCCATGCGCATTTTTACAGGCAGCCCCGTGCCCCATGGTGCCAACGCGGTCATCAAGCGAGAGGACCTGCAAGAAACACCCGAGCGGATTACCGCTGGACCAACAAAGAGCGACGTAAAAGAGGGGATGCATATCCGACGGGCGGGCGAGAACGCACGCGCGGGCGAACGGATCGTGCCCGCCAGCGTAATCATCACTCCCTCCGTAATAGCAGCGATCGCCTCGTTCGGCGTGTCCGTTCCAATTGTTCGCCGCCGCGTACGCATCGTGATCGTTGTGACAGGCGACGAGATCGCCGGTGTGAACACCGCGCCATCACCCACCGGGCTCCGCGACTCGAACGGCCCGATGCTGGCTTCAATGTTGCAGCAAATCGCATGGCTAGACGTTGTACAGGTGGTCCGAGTCGCCGATGACCCCGATGCGCTGCGCGATGTCCTTCGCAACGCGTTGCATGAAGCCGACTGCGTGCTGACGACCGGCGGCGTATCGATGGGCGATCACGACCACGTGCCCGAGATAGCAGTATCCCTCGGCGGCGAGCCCGTTTTTCATCGTCTCGCCATCAGACCCGGGAAACCGGTTTTCTCCGCGATCTTCGACGGCGGGGGTCTGCTCATCGGTCTGCCGGGCAACCCCGTCTCCGCACTCGTAACCTGCCGGGTGATCGTGCTCGGCGCGCTGGCGAAACTCGCTGGCGCACCCGTGCAAACCGTTGCCGCAGATGCAAAGTGCATGATCGAGAACAACGACACGCACCCCCTCTCCCTGGAGCGTTTTCTGTTGATCAACCGCTCGTCACCCGATCGCGTCCGCTTGGTCAGCGGGAGGGGCTCGGGCGACATCGCATCGATGGCAAGGAGCGATGGTGTCGTGAGAGTGCCGCTCGGGGAATCGGAGCAGGGGCCTTATGATTGCTACTACTGGAGCATCCCGTGAGCACGAACCTGTCGCACATTGATAAAGACGGTGCAGCTCACATGGTGGATGTCGGTGACAAGGACACCACTCGCCGTCGGGCGATCGCCGAATCCTTCGTCCGATGCACCCCCGCGCTGATCGAGGCGATCCGCAAAAACGCGCTCGCAAAGGGAGACCTCTTGGGGTGCGCCCGTCTCGCCGGGATCATGGCGGCAAAGCGAGTTGATGAGTTGATCCCGCTGTGCCACACGCTCGCCCTCGATCAGATCGGTGTGGATACCGAAGTATGCGACAACGGTGTCCGTCTCATCGCCACAGCAACGACTTCCGCGAAGACCGGTGTCGAGATGGAGGCGCTGACCGCCGTGACAATCGCAGCCCTGACGGTCATCGACATGGGCAAAGCCATTGATAAAGGAATGGTCATCGAGCGGGTGCGCCTGCTCGAGAAGACCGGTGGTAGAAGCGGGGACTACCGCGCCCCCGTCAACCCGGACGCGAGCAAGTAATGCGTATACGAGTCGCCATCCTCACAGTCAGCGACCGCTGCTCCCGCGGCGAAGCGGTTGACACCTCGGGCCCGGCGCTCGCAGCCCGCGCAGCGGACCAACTCGGCGCAGAGCTTGTCGCTTCCCGGTGCGTTCCAGATGAAATGGAGCAGATAGCCGATGCGCTGCGTCAATTAGCGGCGATGGCTCCGCCGCCGGATCTCGTGCTCACGACAGGCGGGACAGGACTGGCACCACGAGACGTAACACCCGAAGCGACGCTCGCTGTGCTCGATCGCCAGCACGCCGGGCTGATGGAACTGATCCGCGCCCGATGCGGTGTGTCTACACCCCGTGCCTATCTCTCCCGAGGGATCGCGGGTGCGATCGGGCGCACTCTCGTGCTCAATCTTCCCGGCTCCGAGCGAGGCGCGGTCGAATCATTGGACGCCCTTGCCGATGTACTCCCGCACGCACTCGGTGTGCTCTCAGGCACCGCACCCGACCACCCGCGAACACCAACTCGCGCCGTCAAGGACACCATGTGACGCTCCCCCAAGCCCCAGAGCATTCAAGCGAGCGGGTGGATGTCGGCGCCAAGGTAAAACCGCGATTCACCCTCCGCGAGTTTTCAGGCGGGCTGGGAGATCTTGGGATATTTCTCCCACTCGCCGCCGCGATGGCAGCAACGAATCACATGGACCTCGGAGTCATATTCCTCTTCGCGGGGTTTATGAACATCGCGACCGGGCTGTTGTTCGCTCAGCCGATCCCTGTCCAGCCGATGAAAGCTATCGCAGCGGTGGCGATCGCCGAAGGACTCAGCGCGGGCGAAGTCGCAGCTTCCGGGATGGCGATGGGCATCGCGATGACAACGCTTGCTCTCGTCGGCGCGGTGAACTGGATCAATAAAATCGTGCCGCTCCCTGTGATCCGCGGCATCCAGGCCGGCGTGGGAGCGAAACTCGTGCTGCTCGGCATCTCATGGATCGCTGATCTTCCGCCGCTCGGCGGGGTCAACAGCATCCTCATCGCGGTCCTGCTCGGTGTGGTGCTCGCACTGACAACGGGCAGGAGATTCCCGATCATGCTGATCGTGTTCGCCGGTGGGCTTGTTGTTCCAGCCTTTCGCACCGATCACACCGCAATCGAACTCTTCGCCACATTGCCAACGCTCACTCTGGTCCTCCCGGAAGGCTCGGAGTGGATCACCGGGATCACGCGAGGCGCAATTCCTCAGTTGCCGCTGACAATGCTCAATTCAGTCCTCGCGGTGTGTGCGCTCAGCAGCGACCTCTTCCCGAACCGAGGGATCACGCCGCGCCGGATGGCGCTCTCGGTCGGGCTCATGAATCTATTGAGCGTTCCCTTCGGAGGGATGCCGATGTGCCACGGCGCAGGAGGACTCGCAGCCCAGCACCGCTTCGGCGCGCGCACCGGTGGCAGTGTCGTCATGCTGGGGATCGCCAAGGTTCTGTTCGCTCTCGCGCTGGGCGGCGCGATCCTGCCACTCATCGATGCATACCCGCGATCCGTACTCGGCATCATGATCGTCTTCGCTGGATTTGCCCTGATGAAACCAGCCCGGGCGAGTTTTCGTGCTCGTTCAACAGGGATTGTAATGCTCAGCACTGCGGGGGCAGTCATCTTCCTAGGCACGCTCGAAGGCGTCCTCCTCGGATGTGCCGCATCGCTCATCCTGTCTATAGCACCTCGAATTCGGAACTCGCCACGATGACTCCCACTCCTGCATACATCCTCGCGGGTGGGCATAGTTCACGCTTCGGTTCAGACAAAGCGCACGCCGTTATATCGGGCCAGCCGTTGATCCTGCATGTCGCTTCCTTCCTCAAGCCATTTGCAGAATCGATCACGGTCGTCGCCGATCGCACAGACAAATACGCCGATCTCGGGCTCCGTACCATCGCTGATGATCAACCACACCTCGGCCCATTGGGGGGACTCGAAGCGATCCTCCGGGATTGCTCACAAAGCGAACTCGCGCTGGTGACAAGTTGCGACATACTCTTCCTCGATGCGGGGCGGGCGCTCAGACGATTGCTCGCCGAAGCGAAATCGGAAGATCTCGCTCTCGTGTATCGCACCGAGCGGTGGCACCCGTTCCCGGGGCTGTACAACCGCTTGCTCCTGCCAGGCATCAGCGAACGACTCCGCACCGATGATCGTTCCCTCAGATCGTTGTTGGATCATTCAGCAAGAGCGCTGGAGTGCGAACCGTTCACCGCATGGGCCGCCGATGCGAATACGCCCGAGGATCTGGCACGCGCGATCAAGCCAGAACAGGGATAGAATGAACCGGTTGCCGGGCATCTTGGGGTGCCGTCAATATGTATCGCAAGGAGTTAATGGTTGACGGATCGATCTCCGCTGACAAGACGAGAAATGCTGGGCTCGAAGCTGTTCGGGACAATCGCTCGTCACCTCGCAACAGCGTTGGAAGACCGCGTGAACTCGATCGCCCATGCTGTCGGTGCGTCTGACGAGCAACCGCCCGCGCTACTCCCCACAGGGCCGGTGCTGCATCGTCCGCCCTGCGCGATCGAAGAACTCTCGTTTACAGCACAATGCACCCGCTGCGATGCATGCCTCCACGCATGTCCGCCCGGCGCAATCAAGCACGCGGACGCGGTCTTCGCAAAAGCTGCTGGAACGCCCGTCATCGATTCCGCTGCCACCGCCTGCATAATGTGCGCGGATGCGCCGTGTGTGGCAGCCTGCGTCGCCGAGGGCACCAGCGTGCTCCATCCATCTCTCTCGATGAAGATGGGCACCGCTCGGATCATCAAGCAGAATTGTGACGCGCATCAGGGTCGTGCGTGCGATGCGTGTGTCGTCGCCTGCCCGGTTGAACACGCGATCGAATTACGTGGCAATGTGCCGGTGATCAGCACGCATGTCTGCACGGGGTGCGGCATGTGTCGGGAGGTTTGTCCCGCATCGCGAAACGCGGTTGCGATCATCCCACTCGCCGAGCGCCCTCCGATGCCCATCACCCCACAATCTTGCAATGAAATCACTTCCGATGAGTAGCAGGGTCCAGCGGGGAGCGGGGTGGTGGTGGGGGGGTGGGGGGTTACCCGCCGATTGCAAACATGCCGCGATCGGGCTGACGGTAATCTTCACTATGGATCGTGTGCCCCGCCTGCTTGCGCAGCGTCGCGGCAGCCAGAAAACCGGCGATGTCCTCATCGCTACAGTCGGGCTGTCGGAGCACCGCGCGGAGATCGTACTCCGATGTGCTGAACAGGCACGGCATGATCTTCCCGTCCGCCGTGATCCGCAGTCGCGAACACGCACCGCAAAACGGTCTGGTGACCGAGGCGATCACACCGATCCGCCCGGGAGAACCGTCGGCGAACCGATACACACTCGCCGGGCTTGATGTGTGGTCGCGAACGAGCGGCTCGATTGGGAAGCTCTCCTTGATCCGAGCGATGATCTCATCCGCGGTGACAACCTTCTTCATATCCCACTGTCGCCCCGAATCAAGCGGCATGTACTCGATCATCCGCACATCCGTCCCGAGTTCCCGGGCGAGTCGCGCAAGATCCACGATCTCGTCGTCGTTGAACCCACGAACAATCACGGCGTTGATGCGCACAGGATCAAGCCCGACGCGCTGTGCCGCACGGACCGTCTGGACCACGCGCTCCGGTGTCGTGCTCGAACGAGTGAGCTGGGTGAAACGATCGGGCCTGAGAGAATCCATGCTCACCGTAAATCGTTGAAGCCCCGCCGCCCGGTACGCCGCGAGTTCCGATTCGCTCGACAGTGATGCATTGGACGTCATCGAAAGATCATCGATCCCGATGTTCCACAGATCACGGATCAACTCGCGCAACGTAGGGTGAAGCGTGGGCTCGCCGCCGGTCAATCGCAACCGGCGCACGCCGAGCGACACCGCAACGCGGGCCACCCGCACGATCTCCGAATCGGTGAGCAGATCGACCTTGCGCATGAACCGCACGTCGGGGTCCATGCAATACACACACCTGAAGTTGCACCGATCCGTAATGCTGATCCGCAGATCACGGATCACCCGCTCGTGAGAATCGCGCAACTCCCCGATCGGACCCGTAACAGGTTCAAGCGCAATAGGAGTGGCGTTCGCTTTGGCTTCAAAGATTGGGAGGCTGTAGGGCACGGAGTTGTTCTCACGGAGAAAGGGTTGCGGGTCCAGTCACGACAGGCAGTGAGATGTCGATGTCGTGTTGAGCATGACACCCCGATTGATCAGGCGAGGCACCCTCGGGCGGGAACGGAATGATACCGAGTCTGAGGACTGCGCCGGGGCAAACCTGTGTACATTCGCCGCATCTGGTGCAGTCCGGGTGTATGATCGCTCGCGTGCCCTACCGGGTGTCCCAGGGTGAACTCTCGTTGCTGCGCACCTGGACATGGCATGTACGACACTTCACCTTCATCGCAAGACGCGGGATGCGATCGTCGTGCTTGACGACAGGCGCATCCCGGATCCCATCTTCGTGACAAAGCATGCAGTCGTTCCTGCCCCAGGCACCCTTGTGGCTGTCGGTATTCGGAATCATCGGCGGGAACGCGTACTCCTCAAACCCGCTGTCTTCGTCCTCGCCCGCACTCTGTTTCTGCGGACGTTTCGCGCTGGTTGATTGCTCCTCGCCGGGGATGAGGATGTGGCACGACCTGCAGTTCGCTTGCATCGCGATCTCCGGCAACCTGCTCTCGTGCCGGACCATCGGTGCGTCCTGCACGCCAGTCTCATGACAAGCGAGGCAGTTACGCTCGGTCCACGCATTCTGATGCCACTCCTTGTCCGGGATGGTCGGCGGGAACGCCATGACCGCGAACTGGTCGTCAGGATTGATCTCCTGCACATCCCGGTCGATCAGCGTGGCGTCATCCGTTTCCTCTACACCAGGATCCGGTCCGGCTGTACTCACACCCAGAAGGCACACGGATAAGAAAGCACCCGCGGCAATCGGCAGAGCCAAATCAGAGATATGAAAACCCATAATCAGCTCCTTTCGGTTAGGCCTTCTCAAGCTTGACAGCACAGATCTTGAACTCGGGCTGTTTGGAACCCGGGTCGTATGCATCGACAGTCACATAGTTAATGAGGCTCGCCTCATCCGCCCAGTGCCATGGCACGAACACCATCCCGTCACGCGGGATATCAACGACCCGGGCACGAACAACCGACTCGCCACGCCGCGACGTGATCCGCACCTTGTCGCCCGTGCGGACGCCAAGTTGCTTGGCATCGCGCGGATTGATCTCCATGAAACAATCGGGATAAGCACGCCGAAGTTCTTCGGCCTTCATCGTCATCGTCCCGGAATGCCAGTGCTCCAGCACCCGCCCGGTAGACAGCACCCATGGGTACTCCTCGTCCACGGGTTCAGCGGGGCCCTTCGGCGGGCGGAGCCACACGGTCGCCCTGTTATCCGGCGCCGCGTAGAACTTCGTTTCGCCAGCAGCGAGCGAGTCATCCTTAAACGGCCCCGCATCGAGCAAGGGATCCTCGCCCTTCACGTACCGCCGGGCGGTACCCGGGCTCGATTCGTCCGGGCAAGGCCAGCGCAACCCGCGTTCCTTCTTCAGGCGATCGCGGGTCATCCCTGTGAAGTCATACGGCGTGTTCTTCGAAGCCACGCGCATCTCGTCCCAGACATCATCAACCGTTTCCAGCTTGCCCGAGATATACCCCTTGGGGACGACGCCACGCTGCTCGAGACGCCTGGCAAACTCGAACAGGATCTCGATATCAGGGACCGCCTCACCGGGTGCGTTCTTCAGCTTGGGCTGGTACTGGTACCGCCGCTCAGACATGCCGAACACGCCCGATTTTTCAGTCCACATCGCCGCCGGCAGCACAAGATCCGCGAGCTCGGTTGTCCGAGTGGGATACGCATCGAGCACCGCGATGAACGGCTTGTTCGGGCGAGCCTTGCCCATCGCTTCCCGCGGGCCGTGCAGGTTCGGCATGGACTGCCCAGGATTCGTGCACAGAATCAGCATCGCCTGGATCTCATCACGTCCCAATGCCTTGAACATCTCGACGGTGTTCAGCCCGGGCTTGGGTTTGATGGTTCCGGGCTCAGCGCCCCAGAGTTGCTCGATCGCCTCGCGGTGTCCCGCTTTTTTGACCACGCGCCCGTAAGGCAGAATGTGGCAGAGCGTACCCGTATCACGAACACCGCCGCAGGCGTTGGGCTGCCCAGTCAGCGAGAACGGCGTAGCGCCAGGCTTGCCGATGTTGCCAGTAATCAGGTGGAGGTTGTGAACGAGATTGTTCGCCCACACGCCGGTTATCCGCTGGTTCAGACCCATCGTCCAGAAGGACATCGTCGGACCGATCGCGAACAGCTTGGCAGCCTCTTCGATTGTCTGGGCGGGTACGCCGCACGCCTCGCTCGCGAGTTCCGGCGTGAAGTCGTGCAGGAACTCGATGTACTCATCAAACGAGACGTTCGCCGGTTTGCCATCACGAACGATCTTGAACTGCACGTTTTTGCCGATGAACTCGGGGTCATGCTGCCCGTCGCGGATGATGCAATGCGCCATCGAGTGCAGGATCGCAAGGTCATACCCGGGGATGGGATTCAGGTGGACCTGTGCGCCCACGACAATGGGGCTCTTGCGCGGATCGAGAACGATAATGTTCACATTTCGGTTCTGCTGCTTGGCAGCAAGGATCTGGTTGAACAGCACCGGGTGACACTCAGCCGTGTTCGACCCGATGAGGAAGAAGGTGCGCGCCTTCCAGATGTCGTCGTAGCACCCCATCGGCTCGTCTTTGCCGTACGTCGAAACGTACCCGCCAACCGCCGACGCCATGCAGAGCCTCGGGTTGCCCTCGACATTGTTCGTCCCGATCCCTCCCTTGAACAAGCGGTTCGCCAGATAGCTCTCTTCGCTGAGCGCCTGCCCGGAGCCGTAATACGCGACGGAATCCGCCCCGTGTTTCTTGATGGCACTTGCAAATTTATCCGCCAGCAGGTCGTACGCATCGTCCCAGCTGATCGGGACCAGTTCGCCGTCTTTTCTCACCATCGGCTGTGTCAGGCGATCCGAAGAGTGAACGATCTTGGGCAGGAAGAGCGCCTTCGCGCAGACCAGCCCGAGCGTAGTCGGGTGTTCGGTGTCGCCGCGCAGCGCAACAATCCGATCGCCCTTATGCGCGACCTGTACGCCACACCCGGTCCCGCAGAACCGGCACACCGTCTTCGTCCATTTGACAGTTTCTCCCTGCGCCGCACGAGTCACAGACGATGTGCAGGCTACGCCCGCCACGCTCGCCATCGCAGAAGCCTTGATAAAATCTCGTCTGGTAGCTTCCATGGGTTACTCCTGTATCCCGAGGTTGATCGTTATCCCGCCCCAACTTCAATGTCTTCTTCGTCTTCTGTATTGACGTACACCGGCCACGCACCAAGCACACCGCGCGTCGCAGGAACCTGCTTCGTGATGATCTTGTGAACCGCGTCCAGATTTTCTGCTTCGATCAACAACCCGACCTTGCCCTCTTCCGGCAGATCAAAGGTGCTGACCGATTCGAGCGCATTCAACCGGCGCTCGACCTGTTCCGTCTCGCCCACTTCCACCCGGACAAACGCCCCCGCAATCGCCATTGTGCCGCTCCTTGAAAAGTGTCTTTCAGGGAACGGAGTATCGGTTAATACGGAAATAAAGTCAAATTTATCTGGATATCCAGAATGGTCTCATGCCCTTCAAACAGCGATATCTGCTCGTTGGAGACGCCTGTCAGACACGAGGTGAGGACGAAATCCATCTCGTGCGAGCGATGAACCTGCTGAGATCACGCTCCAAATACTGAGTGTTCATCGCCAGACCTCAGTCATGCAAAGATGCCCCCGAATCGAACAGACAATGCATCCCGAAGCCGGGTGGGCTCCCTTTAAGCCGAGCAAGTTATCCCGTAAGGATCGTTGCGCGGTTTCCACCTCTTTGTTGAACAGGAGCGCCAGATCGAACTGGTCGGAATTGATCCCGATCACCCGATATAGCTTGCGATTGAATAAAGAGCCCATCGCCACGCCAAGCCGAATCAGTCTCTCCTCAAACCACCACCACATAACAGATCCATTAAGCTGCAGAACCAGTAACCCACTCTCTGCGTATCCCATTACCGGTAATGTAAAAAGGTGATCCACAAACGGAGCAAGGGGCAGTGAATCGATACATCCAGACACTCACAACCCTGCTCTTGGCGTTTCTGCCGCACTTCGCTCACGCAGCCATCGAGGTCTCACCGCCCGTCTTCGGGTTTGACGGCACGATGTTCACCAACCGCTCGTCTTGTCTGACCATACAGATTGATTCCGATGCATCACCCTTTCAGGGCGCTCTCATCGTCTCCTACGAGTCAAGCGGAACGGTTATTGAAAACCGCGTCGTCCCTTTCGCGGTCACACCCGGCATCCCGACGCATGTCACCGCGATCACAACCCCATATTCTCCGAACACATGGATGACGAACAATCACAAGTACACCATTCAGATCAGATCACGGAGCGGCGCACTGCTGCACCGATTCGTCTATTCCTCCCAACCGAGATCGACCGAAATCCGACTCGACGATCCCCCCTCAAAGAATCAACCCGTCGTGCTCATCTGCGGCTCAATCCCCGGTTCATTGCTCGACGCCTCGGATGATCTGATTTCCGATCTCGAAACGGATCCAAATGCGGAGATTGAGGATCCACCGGCGACCGCTCTCGAAGATATCCAACCCCGGGAAATGACCGATGAAGATCGCGCCGAGCTCCAGCGGAAGTACGCCCTCGGCGCATGGGAACTGCGATGCTCCACCCCCGGCATGCCCCGCATCCCGGAGGCATACGAAGCGATCGAAGCCGCGGTGATCGATTCATGCACACTCTCCCAGCTCGATCCCGCCCAGCGTGAAGCGCTCATCCGCTGGGCGAAGCTCGGCGGTCGTCTCGTCCTTCTCATCGACTGCGAAGACACAAGCCAATCCGCCTCCCTCCACCAACTCCTCCCGCTGCTCGCCCCGAGCGGCCGCGAAGCCCTCATCTCTCCAACCGCGAGTCTCAGCGATCGTCTCCGTGCGTGGTCGCGTCAAGTCATAGAAGGCGCCCCAGTCCTCGAAACCCAGTTCGGGCTCGGGCGCCTCGTCGTGATAGATCAGAAAACAATTGCAGCCGGCGCGCAGATCACCTCCGCTACGTTCTGGGAAGCCGTACTCGAACCGATCCTCTCTAAAGCAGAGTTCGATGAAGACAATATGTACGCCTTCCGCAACAACCAGGCGCAATGGCCCGCGGTGAACCTCTTCCCGCCTGTTCTCGCGCTGCACGGCGATGTACCCGTCCCACCATTCTGGCCCCTCGCAATAGCGCTGGCACTCTTCGCGATCATCGTCGGTCCGATCCTCGCCCGGATAATCCGCCGCAAGCCGATCGCCCGGTTCAGCTGGGCGCTCACTGTGCTCATCATCTCCGTCGCCTCCGCTGGCGCATGGGTATACCCCGACCTCGTCCGCACGCAAGAGAGCTGGGCCGCCACCGGAACACTGATCGACGCCGTGATCGATGAGAACGGGAGATCATTCGCCGCCCAGACAAGCCTCGTCATCCTCGGCTCCGGTGCGTCCGGGCAATACAAACTCGACGACACACTTGCCAGCAGGTGGCGCCCCGTCCACCCGCCCATGACCGACAAGCCAGCCCGCGCCCTCCCGCTAACACAGCTCCCCGACAAAGACATCCTCGACGCTATCCCCGCCCGCGTCTGGCAGATCCGCCCGGTGCTCTTTGAAGCATCATCGCCGCTTGCAGATGTACGCCTTCCATCCTGCTCGGTAACGATCGACACACTCGATCGAATATCTGCTCGCGTCGTTCCAGTGTCCGGACAAAATATCACTGGTGTTCGGATTCACACTGCAGCGCTCGGTTCACACATGCTTGTTGAGGAGCAGGAGAGCGGAGCATGGTTGATCGAGAGGAGTACATTAGAAGAACGTGAACTTGTTGAGCCTCCACCATGGCGCGGTGCAACGAGGCTAATGGGGGATACATGGGGGCAAATGTATAGCGACGATATGCTGGCAATCCTCGATTACGCTTCTTTCGAAAGCGTCCCCGCCGTCACCGCCCGCGTCCACTCGATCGCATCCGCTCTCGAATCAGGCAACTACGCACTCGTGCTTATCGATGTCGAAGACGAATATCCCCGTGTCGCGATCGAAGGAGTGGGGGAGCACAAATCACGCACCCTCTACCGCATCCTCATCCCAGTCGAACAACAGGAAGGCGTCGCCCAATGATCGAAGTGCAGGATCTCGTCGTCCGTTTCGGTCGCCTCTTCGCCGTCAACTCACTCTCCATCGAGTTGCCAGAGGGCGAAATCT